>JAKASN010000336.1 GCA_021819025.1 Actinomycetes bacterium
GCAACCGGTACTTGCGGCACGCGCCGCTTGGAGGCTCGTCGTCCCGCATCCGCAGCCCACATCGAGCACGGCGTCACCGGGGCGAATGGCCGCTGCACTGAGCAAAGGAGGCGTGAAGCTGCCCAGCATCGCGTCCTGGCGATCCTGGTGCTCGACCCATACCGCGCCCTGTTCGCCCGCCCAGCCAGCGTGGGCCGACGAGCCTGCCTTGGGTACCCCCAGGCCCTCGGGAGCTGGAGCTTCGCTGCTCGATTTCAACAGCTGCGGCGCTTCGCGCCCCGCGCCAGTGGCGGCAAATCGTTGACTGCGGACGGATCACCAGCGGAGCGCCGGGGCTGTCCTTCCACGAGCAGGTTGTCCAAATAGTGCTCCAACTCGTCGTGGTCGATCTCACCTTGGGCATAGCGCTCACGGACGATCTTGAGGGGGTCTCTCTGGTCCGTAGGCGCTAGGAGGTTCCCTCGTTGGCTCCTGGCACCGCAGGAGGGGCGCACGGCCTCGCCGCCGATCCCGCCGGCCACGAAACGAAGCGCCATCAGAACACCGAGCAACACGACCACAACGCCGAAAAACATCATGAGCGGACCGAAAACCATCATGTTCATTCCTTACCTTTCTCCGAGCCGGTGCTCGCGACCAGGCACATCTCCGTGCGGCCTCCGTGCCGTCCCTCGCTTCGCGACGCCGATCATCACATCACCAGAATAGTGGCTGTCAGCGCACCACGAGCGTGCCGAACATTCCCGCCGCCGCATGGCCGGGTACCGGGCAGAGGTAGTGGTAGATGCCAGGGGTCGTCGTGAAGCTGGAACTGCGGGTGTAATAGCTTGCAGTTGCAAGGTCTTTGGTTGTGCGCGAAGGCAGGGGCATAAGGAAGAAACCGTCCGCCACGCCGGCCATCGCCATGTCGGGGTACGGCGGCGGGGTTGTGGTCAGCTCGAAGCCGTGCATGTAGCCCCAGTCCGTGTTCGCGAGCACGACGACGACCGTGGCTCCGGGCTGCAATACAACGGTCGGGTTGACCAAGCCGTCGATCTCCCAGGTCATGTTCGGCTTGCCATGGGGCGAGGCCAGGGCAACCAGGGTGACGGAGTGGCCCCCGTAAGTGATGGTCTTTGCCTTCGAGTTGATGCTGGCTCCCTGTTCGCCGCTGCTCACCAGAGCAGCGAGCGCAGTGTTAGTGGTCGTCCCAGCCCCGCCAACATTACCCATCGCCGAAGAACCCATCATGCCGCTTACCGCACTGGCACCCATAAACTCGGTCCCGCCGAGGCCTCCTGGGGGAGTGATTGTGCTGGCAGGCCCCGACGAAAGCGCAAGGGCGAATACCGCGAAGAGTGTGGCAGCAAGCCCGAGTGTCACCCCTGCGATCACCCATCGGTTGCTAAGTTTGGATTTCATGCGTCTCGTCCATTTTCTCTGACGTATACCACATAGATGATCGTACGCTGCGGCGGTGGAGATCCGGTGAAGATTTGGCTCGCTGCCGGCGTCATCGGCCCGACCTCGTCCCTTCGAGCGGACCAGGGCGTGGCGCGTGGTGTGTTCCTCAGCTGCAGGAAGTCCGCCGGCAGCGAACCGAGCTGAGGCCTCCGGCGCCGCTGCCAAAACGGATCATAAGTGCCGAGTTCGCCAACCTCGTCGTGCCGCCGATGCGCGCGATGGCGTTCCCGAAGACGGACCGTCGTCGCCATCGCTACCGCCCCTCGACGAAGAAAGCGACATCGATGGCGACGATGAATACCAAACTGGCGAGCGCCATCGTTAGGATTCGGCCGTAGCTGGTATTGCGTGGATGGTCGCGCAGGGGGAAAAGCAGCTGTCGACCGAGCGTGTAAATGGCGACGGCTCCGACGAATGGGACTCCGCTCGGTTTCGGTGTGGTACCCCACGCTGCTGCCAGGGTAACGAGCGCAACTAACAGCGCGAGCGCGGACTCTACTATCTGAGTGGGAACTCGGCGGACCCCGAGATGCCGATCGGAGGACCACACGCCCCAACGCGACGTTGTGGGTCGACCGACGCAACATCCGCCGAAAAAGCAGCCGAATCGCCCGATGGCCATTGCTAAGAACAACCCTGGTGTCGTCACGTCTAACACGTGGCCGACCGATAGCCCGAATAGAAGCGCTCCGAGGATGAGCGTGGCGACGGCGCCGATCACGAACCCTTGGATGCACATGCCGGGTTCCAAGATCGCTGGGCGCTGCGCACCGCGATGCCCTGCCAGATACTGTTCGGTCAAGTAGTACGCCTTCGCGCCGACCAGTCCTACCAGGCTCGCAGCCAGCGATACCAGGAGGACGGCGAAGATATGGAGATGATGGTGCGTGGCGAGCATCCCCTGGGTTGCGAATCCGACCAGTGCACCGATGCCGACAAAGGCCGGCCAAGCCCCGAGGTGCACTCCGGGGGCGCAGACCTGGACCAACGGCGCGTACTCCGTATGTCCGGAGGCCGACGCGCGCGCCACGCGCGGTAGTCGGGCAGGAGCAGCGTGCTCCACGCTGCTCCTGGAGCGAGGCTCGCTCACCGGCGCCGCAGTGACCTGCCATTCGCCGGGGGTAATACCTACGACGCGGGTCGTGACCGCGATGGGACCGCAACCTGGCAGGACGTTTTCGATAGATTCGATGCGGTTGAAGCTGTCACGCGGCCCCGGCGCTCCATTGACGCCAATACGGTGCCCGGCAAATCGGATCATTACCCGGTAGGGGTCCCCTTGGGCGGCAGTATCGAACCAGTATGTTAGCCCGAGTGCCCGGGGCTCAAGTTCGGAGACCGCCTCGCAGCCGAAAGAGGTCACGTGCAGACCTTGCGCATCCTCTTTTCCGGCACGCGACGAAAAGGGCCTGTGATGTTCAAGTGAGACCAATCGCGGGGACGAGGACTGCCTGCTTGATTTGGCGTCGTCCATCATGAGAGTCGCCTGGTAATCCGCGTCGCAGTGGCCGCACTCGCCGACCAAGGGGGACAAAGAGCGACTGCTAGTACTTTTGTGCGACAGTCTCGGTCGTCACTTCGCGGATGACCGAGACTGGCACGTCGCGCCCGAGGCGTGGCCCTGGGTGGCTGAGGTTGGTCGCGAGTGCCGGGCGGGATCGCAAAGAGGCGATTGTCCCAGCCCGTCGCGGAGAGGGGGGAGTTCCGGTTAGCTGCCATCGCCCGGATGCTCCGGCGTGTCGTGATTGTCAAGTTCGTTCTGGTCGACCCAACCATGTGCGCAGGCCTCCTTGGTGTTAGTCGATGCCGGGTCGCTGAGATGACGCAATGTGGTTCACGCGGCTGAGGCCTGGCTGCCTGGGCTATGTCCAATGCCGGTGGTCGTGACGCCCATCATCGAGCCCGCCGTCGCGGTGCCGCTCATCATGTGCGAGTTGTCCATCAGCTGAAGCATCTGGGGGTAAAGGGCCTCGAACTCTGCGCGGGCCTGGGGCGACAGGCTGTCCAAGATCTGCGACATCATCGTGGGGGTGCCGACGCGAGCTTGCGTACCCGACGACGCGTTGCCGCCGGGCGTGAGTATTCCGAAACTCTTTACCACCGAATCCAGTAATTCTTTACCAGTCGATCCAGCAATTCTTTACCAGTCCACCCAATGTATCACAGCCGTCGTTTCAGGTCGGCTGTGATACAGCATCCTTG
>JAKASN010000337.1 GCA_021819025.1 Actinomycetes bacterium
TCACTGTTGGGAGTGCGCGATTCCCTCGGTCGGACCAAGAAGGTGGTTGCGCAGTTGTAGTGCCCGAATTATCGGACCGTTATGGCCGCGACGTGGATTACTTTGGGTGAGGCCACGAAAGTTGGGCTGGCTCGTCGCCTCAGACGGGGGAGTATTCTCCTTTGGAGATGCCACCTTCAAGGGATCGGTGCCGGGTCTGGGGATCAACGTCAACGACATCAACGGCGAGGCCGCAACTTGAGTTGCCCAAGTGGGAGTCCAAGCGCGCTGAGTTATTGGTGCGAAGCTAAGCTCGCCACGGTGTGAACTCAAGTCCTCCGCTCGCAAAGGGGCACCTCCGGCATTGCGCCGGAGGTGCCCCTTTGACTAGGGAAGGAGATTTGCAAGGCGATGCCCCACGTGCCGCATATCAAGCTGGTTGAGGGCGGCGCTCTTAGCGAAACTTGGCGGCGAGAGCCTCAAAATCGCCTTGGGGTCGCTGGGTCTCCCAGCTTGAAGAGGGCTCGAGGGTGAGAGGGCGCTTCCCGAGCCGTATCCTTCCTGTCCAGGTGGACGGCGAGTCGATTGCCGCGAGGTCGGTGCGGGAGAACTTGAGGGTGGCTTGTTCGATGGCAATGGCGATGATGGTGGTCTGGCGCGCTTCGGAGTCGTTGGGTTCGCGCACCTGGGCGTAGCGTCCGGGGAAGACCGACTCGGAGAGATAGTTCAGTGCCGCTGACTTTTCCGCCTCATCGTCGATTATTCGAGCGAATCCGGCTACCGAGACACAGGCGTAGTCGATGGTGTGTTCGAAGATGGCATCGGGGAGTACCAGTGCATCGAGGCGGGTCACCATGAGATTTACCAGCGCGTGCGATTGTGCGGCGCGCAAAATCGATGAGGCCCGCGATCCGTGTACGAGGATCTCATCGCCACGCCGGGCATAAAGCGTGGGTATTACTACCGGGGAATTATCGATAACCACCGCCAAGTGGCAAAGCGCCTCTGAATCCAGCAGCTCGTAGATCTCTTCGCGCGAATAGCTCCCCTGGTCTTTGTTGCGGCGCAAGCGATAGGGCACCGCGGTATCGAAGTTGTCATCCATGGCGCACCTTGCGTTGGGTATGTTTTGGGGCCTCTTTGGCCCACATGGACGACAGTTTATCCGCCCAACTCAGCTGAGCCCGGTGAAGTGCTATCGGCGCGATCACCTCGGTGCGGATCTCCCTTTTCGCCAGTGCCGGGGAGCTTGAAAGCTCTGATGTCGCGATACGGTCTTTTCAGGCGGGAGGGTAGAGGTGATAGTCGCTGAAGTTGCCGTAGAGGCGCTCTCCGGGGGGACCTTCGGTGACCGCCTGGATAAGATAAGCACCTCCCACGAACGCGCCTTTCCAGGAGACCCCTTTGCCCCCGAAGGGCTCCTCGCGGTCGCCTCGCGAGCGCGGCACGTTGATGCCGACCTTGTAGGCATTCACCTCTTCTGCCAAGCGGGTGGCGAGATCGACGTCGTCACAGGCGATGGATGAGACGAGCGCCCCGTTGGAAACGTTCATCGCCGAGAGCATCTCGCTAGTGGTGTCCACGATCACCACGCTGTCGAGTGGTCCAAAAGGTTCGGCATGGTAGAGAGCCGAGGAGCTCGGGGGATTGAGGATCGAGACCGGGGCGAAATAAGCGTCGGTGTTTTGCCCGGGGATGAAGTTGTCGGGATCCAGTTCCCCGCTATAGAGGGGGATTCCCCCCTTGGCGATGGCTTCTTCCACCTTGAGCTCGAGTTCGCGAGCTTTGGCGAAGTTGATCACCGGTCCGAAGTCAACATCGGGAAGGGGATCCTCAGCGTGAGCGACCGCGAGAGGATGGCCGATGACGAGCGAGTCGAGTACCGGGATGTAGGTCTCGAGGAACTGGGCAAAGAGGGAACGTTGTACCACGTAGCGCGGATAGGCGGTACAGCGCTGCTTGGCGTATTCGAAGCCTTTTTTGAGGTGCACCGCCAGGGTGCTCCAATCGGAAAAGTTCCAGATCCCCCAAGCATTGAGGCCCTCTTGTTCGAGCATGTGGCGCCGATCGGTGCGTACCAGCTCCGAGGCGATCTGGCCCCCGGTGTCCTTGCCGCCTACGAAGGCGAGACAGCCGATCTCAGGCGAGCGCACCAGCACCGGCGAGAGCCTACTTCCCGATCCCGACACCAAAGTAACGGGCAGTCCCGCCTCTTTGGCAAAGTGCATTGCTAGGGTCAACGCCGCCACTCCGCCGTCGCTGGGAGCTTTGGCGATCACGGCGTTTCCCGCCAGCATCTGTACCAGCATGGAATGCGCGAGCACCGAGAGGGGGTAGTTCCAGGAGGCGATATTGGAGACCGGTCCCGCTAAGGGCTTGCGCCCCTCGAGCATGGATTCGATATTGTCCAAGTACCACTGCACCCCGCTCCAAGTGCGATCGACCGAGGTGAGCGCCTGGCGATAAGGTTTTCCGATCTCCCACACCAGCAGCAAGGCGAGGAGCTCGCGGTGCTCTTTGATCATCTCTACCGCTAACCCAACGCGCTCGGTGCGCTCGGCGAGGGGCACCTTGCGCCAGTGGATGTGATCCACCACGCAAGCTTCCAGAGCGTGATGGGCGTCCTCGGCCTCGAGCATCGAAGGGCCGACGATGACGCTGGCGTCGATGGGGGAGATGGTGCGATGTGGCGTACCGGCGCTTTGCCAGGCTCCGCCCCAGAGGTTGTTGATGCGGTCCTCCTCAAAAGCTCCGGGCGCGAGGGCGCAAGCTCGCGCGTAGACCTCGTTCCAGGTGGTGCCGGGCTTGATGAACTTGGGCTGGTTAGTCACGTTAACTATTTTCGCCGCTCTCGCTATGCACTCGGCCGAATAGCCATCATAAATAAGTGATGCTTCAACAACCATTTGCTTGTGATATCTCCTCGCCTGGTGGGCGGTTAACTTGGCTTAAGCTTTAACGTCTCAGCATCAACCATGGGGCGCTTGGGGGAGAGGAGTCGAGCAGTTGCGAGAGCGGATCGCCCTTATCGGAGCGACGGGAATCGGAAAGACGGCACTCTCTCTCGAGCTGGCGCGCAGCGATGCGCGCGTTGCGCTGTTCTCCTGTGATTCCATGGCTGTCTATACCCACATGGATCTCGGTACCGCCAAACCCACCCCTGGCGAACTCGGTTCACTGAAGTATCGCCTCATTGATTTGGTGATGCCTACCGAGGAGTTCTCCGTCGCCGCCTTCCAGCGCCACGCCCTTGATGCCGAGGCGGAATTGGGCGATGAGGAGGTGGCTCTTTACGTGGGGGGATCGGGGCTATATCACGCGGTGATCTTTGACGCACTGGTGATTCCCCCTAGTGACCTCGCGGTGCGCGCAGCGCTGGAGGCCGAACTCGCCGCGGTGGGCTTCGTGGAGATGTATGCCCGGCTCGCAGCGCAAGATCTCGCCGCGGCGGCAAAGATCGAGGCAAATAATTCTCGCAGGTTGATTCGGGCGCTAGAAGTAATCGAGATCACCCAGCGCCCCTTTTCCAGCTTTGGCCCCGGGATGACAGCTTATGCAAATCGCGGGGAGCTCCTCTTTGGGCTCGATACCGAGCTGGCCGAACTCGACTTGCGCATTGAGGCGCGGGTGCATGAATTGATCGAGGCGGGCTGGG
>JAKASN010000338.1 GCA_021819025.1 Actinomycetes bacterium
CGATCTCTAGATGGCAATGCGGCTACCTGGGCTCCGGATAACTTCTGCCATCTGCTCTGAATGAGCGCGCCTCGTCCGAAACACCCGGATGTACATGGGTACAGAGTGCGAAATCGCCCAAGAGCGAGAGAAGTGCTGAAACTTCCACCGCGTGGCGTTTCCGGCCGCCAAAACCAAACCATATTCGCCAATTCATGGGCGTGGCACAAGCGCCCGACGGCTCAGATCGGATTGAAAGCACCGCAAAATTGAGCCAAAGCTCTCCTCTTCGGGTCTGTGCTTTGTCGGATTAGCGCCGCATCCAGCTCTTCGCGCGACCTATCATAATTGCATCGCTGGCCGCGCTCACCCATCGCAACGGCGTGCCGGCCGCGAAAAAGTTCGCAACAGAAGGGCACCGGGCATGGAAGATAGCCAGCTCACTCCACCAGCGCCAGCAAGCGACGCATCGAACCCTTGGGATCGCCCAGAACGCGAGATGCTCGCGGCGATGGTGCGCTCTTTCGCGGCGCGCGAACTCGCACCGCATCTCGATGAGTGGGAGCGCGCTGGGGAGGTGCCGCGAAAGATTCATCTTGCCTTGGGTGCGCTGGGAGTGCTCGGAGCGGGTTTCCCTGAAGCGGTGGGGGGAAGTGGCAATATCATCGATGCTCTTACCGTGACAGAGGAGATCGTCGCCGCTGGAGGGTCTTCGGGGCTTTGTGCTGCTCTCTTGACCCACGGCATCGCGCTTCCCCATATTGTCCGAGCCGGAGATCCCGCCCAGATAGCCAAATACGTCCTTCCCACCATCGCTGGAGAGCTCATCGGGTCTCTCGCGATTACCGAGCCGGATGCGGGCTCAGACGTGGCCAACATCGCCACTTCGGCAAGGCGTGTCGGCGACAAGTTCATTGTCAACGGATCAAAGACCTATATCACCTCGGGCGTGAGGTGCGACTTTGCGGTGGTGGCTGTTCGAACCGGAGAGAAGGGCCGCCACGGCATCTCATTATTAATTATCGACAAGGGAACTCCGGGCTTTCAGGTGGTGCGCAAGCTCGAAAAGATGGGCTGGCTCTGTTCAGACACCGCCGAATTGGCATTCAGCGATGTCGAAGTGCCGGTGTCGAACTTGGTGGGGGCCCAAGGCACGGGATTCGCCCAGATCATGGCGAATTTCACCACCGAGAGACTCAGCATGGCCGCCCAAGCCGCTGCAGTTGCGAAGCGGTGTGTGGAGATCTCCCTTGCTTGGGCCATGCAACGCAAGTCCTTTGGCGAGCCGCTGACGAATCACCAAGTGATCAGGCACAAACTCGCCGAAATGGCGCGCCAGGCTACCGTGGCCACCAGCTTTGTCCATGAGATCAGCGCCGCATTCGCACAAGGACGAGAAGTGGGCACTGAGATCGCGATGGCCAAGAATACTGCGGTATTCGCACTTGACTATGTCGTCAACGAAGCGGTTCAACTGCACGGGGGTCTGGGGTTTATGCGAGGTACCGAAGTCGAAAGGCACTACCGCGACGCCAAAGTCATGGGCATCGGCGGTGGAACCAACGAGATCATGAACGAAATTATCGCTAAGCGCATGGGTATTTGAAGCACGCTCGCTCCTCGGCCGCCAAATTCTTTAGCTGCGGTTCCCGAGGGGGTCACAGCTGCGCTAACCCAGGAAGTGATTAATTGTCGAAGTTGAGCTAGATTTCCCAATTATCGCCACATTTGTTAGCAATGAAAAAGGAGCCCAAGATGGACAAGTCCTCAACCGCAAGCTCTCGCACTCATGAAGTCTTCAATCAGCCGCCCCCGCTCAACAACTACAACCTCCTCACCACGGATCCAGTCGTCTCGAGCTACCTGCGCACTCACCACGTTGCCGCGGATGAATTGACCGATCTCGGTGCTTGGCTTGGCACCCCTGAGGCGATCGAGCTCGGTCGCCTCGCCAATGCAAACCCGCCCATCTTGCGCAGCCATGACGCTGCGGGAAACCGTATCGACGAAGTGGAATTCCACCCCGCCTACCACCAGCTGATGCAAAAGACCATCTCGGCTGGGATCGCCGCCTTCCCCTCTGAGACCAATCAGGATCACCACTATCACCTCAAGCGCGCGGTCGGCATGTATCTCATCTCGCAAAATGAAGCCGGGCATGGCTGCCCTATTTCCATGACCTATGCCGCGGTTCCCGCGCTACGGGCAAACCCGGAGCTCGCCAAGATCTACGAACCGATGCTTCGCTCCCACGACTACTCCGGCCCCCTTGGGCCGCCGAGCACCAAGCATTCAGCTACCTCAGGAATGGGGATGACGGAAAAACAAGGCGGATCAGACGTACGCGCCAACACCACAGTCGCGCTTGAGACCTCCGGCCCCGAATCGATCATCACCGGCCACAAGTGGTTCTGTTCGGCACCGATGTCGGACGTCTTTCTAATTCTCGCCAAGGATTCCGTAGGTTTGTCCTGCTACTTTGTGCCGAGAATTCTCCCCGACGGTACCCGAAACACCTTCATCATCGAGCGCCTCAAGGATAAGCTCGGCAATCGCTCCAATGCCTCGAGCGAGATCGAGTTCGACCACACCGTGGGGTATCGGGTGGGAGAGGCTGGCCACGGAGTTCGGGCGATCTTTGAAATGGTAGGTTTCTGCCGCTTTGACTCCATGCTGGGTTCGGCGGCCCAGATGCGTCAGGGCCTCGTGCAGGCGATTCACTATACCCGCAACCGAAATGCCTTCGGGCGCGCAGTGATCGACCATGATCTCATGCAAAACGTCCTGGTAGATTTAGCAATAGAATCTGAAGCGGCAACATTGGCGTTCCTGAGGCTCGCCACCGCCGACGACAACTCCGCCGATCCCACCCAAGCGGCATTTCGCCGCATCGGCGTCGCCATCGCCAAGTTCCTCATCTGCAAGCGCGCACCGGCATACATGGCAGAGGCTATGGAGTGTCTCGGCGGTAACGGCTACGTGGAAGAGTCGATTATGGCTCGCCTTTTCAGAGAGTCTCCGCTCAATGGGATTTGGGAGGGCTCGGGCAATGTCAATGCCCTTGACGTCCTTCGCGCCATGGCCAAAGAGCCCCAAAGCACCGAGGCCCTCCTTGACGAGCTTGAGGCCTCCCGTGGCGCGAATCGCAGCTACGATCTCGCGTTAGATGCCATCAAGTCCGACCTTAGCCACCTTGAGAATCCCGAATGGATGGCACGCTCACTAGTGGAGCGGATGGGACTACTCCTCCAAGGCAGCCTGATGCTCGCGAACGGCTCTCAGGCCGCAGATATCTTCTGCGACTCGCGCCTCGGCACGAACCACGGCAGTGTCTATGGCACCCTGGGCGTCACTCGCGACGCCAAAGCGATCTTGGAGTCTAGCTTCGAACTATACTCCTGAGCTGGGAAAATTCTCTTATTTGCTCACGAGGCTTATTGCGTTCAGCGCAGTCGGGGCACTTTCGGGCGCCGACTCGATGGCGAGGGGCGTCACTTGAGCGAAGTCCTCGCCGTGCAAAGTCGCCACCAAGAGCACTTGGCCTAAGGCCTTGACAATCGCAGCGCGACAAAGCTTGCCTGGCACGCCAGGGAAGGCTCAGGCATTACTCTCGGACATTCGCTTTAGGCTCGATGGAGCC
>JAKASN010000339.1 GCA_021819025.1 Actinomycetes bacterium
GATTAGATCTATTCGGCTCTCGGTGCGCAGCCTGATGTCGGTTATTACGATGTCAGGGTTATTCGCCTCGGCGAAGTCAAGCGCCTCCTTAGAGTTTTTGACCTTTCCCACGATGTGGACTTGGTTTTCGAAGCGCCTCATCATGGTGGAGATCCCATCAAGGATGATCTCCTGGTCATCGACGAGAAGAACTTTAACCGAGTTGGGTTCCAGCGAGCGTGATTCCGGGTTGACCTCCATGGCCTTGATCTTATGTCCTCCCATGGGTCGCTCGGGTTAGCCCTTGGAATAGTTTTGCTAGTTGACCCTTTATAGAGCCATGTTATGCATCTAAAAGAGGCTCCTAATCCCACACTTGAGGGAAGAACGGTAGCAGCGCGTGCCCTTAGTGTTTTGGTAGATCCTTAGTGTTGGCGTTGCTCGCCGTAGGCTGGAGATGGAATTGAATTGCCCGGCCCGGAACTGGGCCTTGACGATGGGGGTCACTTATGGCGGTAAAGCAAGATATAAGTATTATTCCCTCGGTGCTCCCGGTAGATTTTTCCCAACTCGGTAACGCCATTGTAGACCTTGACAAGGCTGGTGTCGACCGGATTCAATGGGATGTCATGGACGGGGTCTTCGTGCCAAATTTGACTTTTGGTCCTGATGTAATAGCTTCCACGCGCTCGCTGACCTCGCTTGGCTTCGAGGCTCACCTGATGATTGTGGAGCCTGACGCCTTTATCGAAAAGTACATTGCCGCCGGGTGCGAACTGCTCATCATCCACGCCGAGTCCACTCGCCATCTCCATCGAACTCTCTCCAAGGTCAAAGAGTCGGGAGCGCGCGCCGGGGTGGCTCTAAATCCCGCCACACCAATCGAGTCGATAGAGAATGTCGTGGACCTGCTCGATATGATCCTGGTAATGACGGTGAATCCGGGCTTTGGGGGCCAGGCCTATATCTCATCGATGGAGAAGAAGGTGGTGCAAGCCTGCGAGCTCGCCCGTAGCGTCGCCCACGAAATCGAGATCGAAGTCGATGGCGGCATCTCCGCGACGACCGTTGCGGGCGCTGCCGCAGCGGGAGCTCGCGCCTTGGTCGCCGGCTCGGCCCTTTTCCGGCATCCCGAAGGTCTTGAGGCTGCGGTAACCGAGATCCGCTCCATTGCCGCAGCGACGATTGCTTTACAAGGAAATTGAGGAAGTAGAGATGTTCAATTCAATCGACGTCGAGTGTGTTACTGCGATCCGAATGCTCTCGGTTGATCAGGTGGAACAAGCCAATGCGGGGCACCCTGGACTGCCCTTGGGTCTAGCTCCGGCGGCATACACTCTATTTAGCCGCATCCTCAAGCACACTCCAGATCATCCCGATTGGCCCAACCGAGATCGCTTTGTGCTCTCTGCTGGACACGGATCAGCGCTGCTCTACTCCTTGCTGCATCTCTTTGGATACGGCCTAACCATCGACGACCTTAAGGCGTTTCGTCAACTTGGTTCCAAGACTCCTGGGCACCCTGAGTACGGTCATACCGTTGGGGTCGAGATGACCACTGGCCCCCTTGGCCAAGGAATCTCCTCAGCGGTAGGCATGGCGCTTGCTGAAGAGATGGCCCATGCGCGAGCCGAGGCCGAAGGTTATGGGGATCTCGTCGACCACCACACCTATGTCTTTGCCTCCGATGGAGACTTGATGGAGGGGATCTCGCACGAGGCTGCTTCCCTGGCGGGTCACCTCGGCCTCTCCAAGCTCATCGTGCTCTTTGACTCCAACGACATCACTATTGACGGCGGGACTTCGCTCTCCTGTAGCGATGACGCGCGAGCACGATTTGAGAGCTATGGCTGGAACACTCTCCTGGTCACTGACGCCCAAGACCTCGAAGCCATTGAGGCGGCGTTTCTTGCTGCCAAAGCCAATACATCTGGCCCTACCCTCATAGAGCTCAAGTCAACCATCGGCTACGGCGCGCCGCACAAAGCTGGAACGAGCTCAGTTCACGGCGCCCCACTTGGCGCCGAAGAGATGGCCGGTACCCGGGAGTTTTTTGGCTGGGAATACCCCCCGTTTGAGATTCCCGCTGAGGTATATGAGCACCTAGGGTCATCTCTAAGGGACGCCAATGCTGAGCGCGCCAACTGGCAGTCGCGGTTTGCCAGCGCTCCGGACTCTATCCACAAGTTACTTCTGGGCACACCGGTGGAACTGGAGACGATTTTTGCGTCGCTGCCCGCCTTCGCAGCCGACAAGAAGGTTGCGACCCGGGTGACCTCCAAGGAGGTCTTGACCCGCCTCCACGTTATGTTGCCAGAGTTGGTGGGAGGTTCCGCCGATCTTGGCGAGTCCACCGGAACCAACCTCGGATTGGTCTCGGTTCGCAGAGGAGACTACTCGGGGCGTGAAATTCATTTTGGCATCCGGGAGCACGCCATGGGGGCGGTCCTTAACGGAATTGCTCTGCATGGTGGCTTTATTCCTTTTGGATCGACCTTTTTGGTCTTCTCAGACTACGTCCGTCCCGCGATTCGCCTCTCGGCGATTATGGGCCTCGGTGTTAGCTATGTCTTTACCCACGATTCCATCGCGGTTGGCGAAGATGGTCCGACGCATCAGCCGATTGAGCAAGTTGCTGCATTGCGTGCCATACCTGGCTTGAGGGTGATGAGGCCCGCAGACGGCAACGAGACTAACGCCGCCTGGGCAATCGCCATGGCTGATCGCAGCATGCCCAGCGCGCTGATCTTTTCGCGCCAAGCGCTTCCCACGGTGAGCGAGCACCGCGATCCGAGTTGGGTGTTGAACCTTGGTGCCCAGGTTGTCTACGATCCGCCTTCGCCGCGCGCGGTCATCTTTGCCACCGGCTCGGAAGTTTCCATGGCTATCGACGCCGTGAAGCACCTCGAGGTGAATCAAGGAATCTCCGCCAAGGTCGTCTCGGTACTTTGGCGAGAACGATTCCTTGAGGCGATGGCAGGCCAGTTGAACTCGATTACCATGGGCCTTCCCACGCTTGTCGTGGAAGCTCTCTCTCCGATGGGCTGGGAGGCGCTGGTTGACTCAAGCCAGGACATCGTGGCGATGCATTCCTATGGCGCATCTGGGAAAGGACCCCAAGTCCAAGCTCACTTTGGCTTTAGCCCAGAGGCTATCGCCGCGCGAATTCTCGACACGCTCGCACGACGGGAACCCCTTGCCGCAGTGGAGGGAGACCTCAGCTATCTCAACGCGGAACTTGTTTTGGAGCGCTCCATTGTCGCCGCATGCACGCAGGCTGCCAAAGCTTGCGTCTCTCAGGTTGGGCGCGGTGATCGCAAGCGGGCCGACCACCTCGCGGTGGAGGCGATGCGCGCGGCTCTGCGCAACGCGCCGGTCTCTTTGACGGTGGTGATCGGAGAGGGCGAAAAGGACGAAGCTCCGATGCTATATCGTGGTGAGTCTTTGGGGAGCGGCGTCGGCCCTCGCTTCGATATTGCCGTCGACCCGCTCGAGGGTACCAACTACGTGGCTAAAGGTCAACCAGGAGCGGTTTCAGTTATCGCTGCGGCTCCCGAGGGTACCTTTACCTTTGTCCCGGGTTTTTATATGGACAAGATTGTGGTGGGTGCAAAAGCACGCGGTGTAATGTCGATCCTCG
>JAKASN010000340.1 GCA_021819025.1 Actinomycetes bacterium
CGTCGCTGACCTTGCCTTTGATGATCCACTTTATCTCGGCTACGTTACCTCCACGATCGCGCACGCCCGCATCGTCAACCTCGAGGTTGAGGCGGCACGATCTTTGCCCGGAGTGGTGGCGGTCTTCGCGAATGGCGATATCGATCTTGCACCGCCTCCTCCACCGCGCATGTTCAATGTGAAGATGGCGCGGCAGTGGCTCGCCGACAGCGTTGTGCGATATGTCGGTGAACCGGTGGTGTTGATTGTGGCCGAGAGCGCGGCACTTGTGGAAGACGCCATGGAGTTGGTGTACATCGAGTACGAGCCTCTTGGAGCGGTGATCGATCCTCTTCGCGCCCTCGAAGGGGATACGCTGCTCTTTCCGGAGGCGGGAACCAACATTGCGTTTACTATTGCTGCTGATTTTAGCGAGGACTTCTTCTCAGATGCTGACGTGGTGATCAAAGGCGAGTTGATAAATCAGCGCCTTGCTCCGGCGCCACTGGAAGTGCGTTCAGCTGCTGCGCGGTGGGATTCGAACGGTTCTTGCGAATTCTTCGTCTCTTCGCAGGTGCCCCATGCGCACCGAGATGCTGTCGCTGATGCAATGGGTGTCGAGCGTTCCCGGGTAAGGGTGGTGACTCCAGATGTTGGTGGGGGTTTTGGCGCCAAGGCGAGCATATACAACGAAGAGATATTGGTCGCCTACGCCGCGAGACGCCTCGGCCGCGCCGTCAAATGGGTGGAGAGCCGAAGTCAAAGTATGGTGGGATTGGGCCATGGACGGGGTCAAATCCAGCGAATCGAGCTTGGAGCGCGCCGCGATGGCATCTTGACTGGATACCGCATCGAGGTCATCCAAGATTCCGGCGCCTATCCCATGCTGGGCGCATTCCTTCCTCAACTCACCAGAATGATGGCCACTGGCGTCTATGCCATTCCCAAGTGCGAGTTCCGCTCGATGTCCGTGGTCACCAACACGACCCCCATCGTTGCCTATCGGGGAGCGGGAAGACCAGAAGCTACTGCGGCGATCGAGCGGGCCGTGGACATGATGGCAGATGCGTTGGGAATCGACGCCGCGGAAATTCGCCGACGTAACTTCATAACTCCTCAAAGCTCTCCCTACACCAGCGCCACCGGGACCACCTACGATGAGTCTGATTACCCAGGCGCACTCGCGACCCTGTTGGAGGCTGCCGATTATGACGCACTAATTGCCGAACAGCGGGCTCGACGTGAAAGAGGAGATCATCTTGTCCTGGGAATCGGGCTTTCAACCTATGTGGAGGTTACCAACGGTTTTCCGAGTTCCGAATATGCCAGGGTAGAGGTACTCGAGACCGGCAAAGCGAGAGTCTTCTCCGGTAGCGTTCCCCAAGGCCAAGGGCACGATACCTCCTGGGCGATGCTTGTGTCGGACTCTCTTGGGATTGCGATAGGTGATATCGAAGTGATTCATGGCGACACCGCACGGATACCGCGAGGCGTGGGTACTTTCGGATCTCGCTCGCTTCAGGTTGGTGGAGTCGCGGTGCACCAAGCGAGCGTGGAACTCGCCGAAATAGCCGCCAAGATCGTCGCAGAAGCGCTGGAGGCCAACCCTGCTGACATTGTCATCGACCCCTTGGTTGGCGCGGCCCATGTGATTGGATCACCCACGCCGCAACTGGAATGGTCCGCGATTCATGCCCTGGCAAAAGCAAAAGGTGTACAGCTGATGGTAGAGAGCGATTTTGCTCCTGAGGGACCGACATATCCCTTCGGAGCACACCTTGGGGTGGTGGAGGTCGACCTGGAAACTGGGAAGTCGAGCTTGGTAAGAATGGCGGCAGTCGATGATGCCGGCACGATCCTGAATCCGCTCCTTGCTGCGGGCCAGGTACACGGTGGTATCGCACAAGGCATCGCCCAGGCACTTTTTGAAGAAGTTGCATATGACGAGGCTGGCAATCCGCTCACTTCGAACTTTGCAGACTATGGCGTAGTTTCTGCGGATTTGTTGCCTTCTTTCGAGCTCTTTCATAACTCCACCCCAACATCGCGCAACCCTCTCGGGGCGAAAGGGATTGGGGAGTCAGGCACGATCGGCGCTGGGCCGGCGGTTTGGAACGCTGTAGTCGACGCCCTTTCTTACCTTGGGGTGCGCCACATTGCGATGCCAGCGAGCCCATATCGCGTCTATGAGGCGATGAGGGCTCAAGGCCGATCGATATGAGCCAGTAATCTCGCGCTTTGTATCCAGGCAGTCTCGGGTTGGGAGTAAAGTTGAAATCTTCCTGTTAAAGAAGTTGAAACTTCCCCAAAAGTTAGGCCTGCTTCTTAATCAAGGAGCAGGCCGAGATCTTTAATCGATGCCGAGCTAGTTAAGCCGCCAGTGTCTCGTGGAGAGTTTTTCGATTATTCGCCACTCCACTAGAATGTTTGACTGGAAAGAGAAGCTTCTGTGATTAAGCCTTTTCGGCGATTCGGACGATGGTCAGCGATCAATGTGTGGTTTTTGATCACTACGGCGGTGCTACTCATTGCCTCGATTTTGCTAGCCAATGTTGTCCTTAAGGGTCAGGGGGCTTCGAAGACGAGTGCGTCGCCATCCCAGCCATCGACTGGGCCGACGGCAGGCTCTGGGGATGGGGTGACCCACGATGTCGAAAACGACGTATTGCCACCCTCTGGCAAAGCAACGGTGATCTTTTCCGGTAGCGGAGTCCGTACCAGCAAACCGCGAGCGCTTAACTACGATTGGACCGGTCTTTGGAGCGTCAACTGTAGCGACGAGCCGGGAATCTCGTCGCTGCGTATTCAATTACAAGAAGTAAACGTCGCTTCCTTGGGTTCTCCTAAGACGCTCGTGGACAAGACATTTGCGGTACGTGGGTACCAAAGTGGGACTTTTGGTGGAGTTTCACTCGCTTCGGGAACCTTCACAGTTACCTCGAGTTGCGATTGGGTCGTCACCGTTATCGATACCGACCTACCTTCGCCGTAAAGAGTGGTTTTGCTCGAACAGCAAACGCCAGGTCACGATACGTACCGACGGTGAGCTAGACTGGCATCGCTGGCCTAGCTCTTCTACCAGTGCTTCGGGTGCCTCGGCCGGACCAAAGATCGAATTACCATCACGATGACCGCAATCATCACTACGGGAAAAAATAGCCCTAGCAGGGCACCGAAGGCGAACTTGAAGGTGAGCGTCGCCAAGCTTATCCCGAGCCACGCGATCAAGACCAGAGCTGCGATGCCGATCACTTTGGAGCCACGGCCACGCCTGTGGCGTACTGGAGACGAATTGGTGGCTAAGGCTGCAGAGGATGAGCGGGCCTCACGATGTGCTGCGCGTACGTGGGCGTTGGCTGACTCCTTAATGAGCTCCTTGCCGCCGGGAATGTCCTTCACAAGGGGAAGGAGTTCAACAAAGGTCTTCGACGCCAATGCGACGTCGAGGCGCTGGCTCATCTCCTCGGTGGAAATAAAGCCTTTAGCGAGGCTATCGGACAGGAAGTTTGTTACTCTCGAGCGATCTGCATCGCTGGCGCGCATATAGAGATCATCTGCCATAGTGCTAAACCTAGCACCAAAACCTAAGATTTCCCCAAAGGTTCTTGAGACTTTGACTCAGGGAAGTTT
>JAKASN010000341.1 GCA_021819025.1 Actinomycetes bacterium
AATCGCTTCCCGATAACTTGTGCGCCAATGGGGAGCCCTTCGGTGCTTAAGCCGATACAGACACTCGCGGCAGGGGTGCGAGCCATGTTTGCCAGAACCGTGTAGCTCACCCAATCCACGGTAGGTGCGCCGTCGATCTCTCCAGGCTCGCCGATTTTGGGAGCAAGGCCCGCTGTGGTGGGGGATAACACGAGGTCGACACCTTGGGTGCGGCGGAAGAACTCTGCGGAGAGGACCCACATCTCATCGAGCGCGAGGAGAAATTCCCGCGCGGTAACGCTTGCCCCGCGCTTGACAAGGCCCGCCAAAGTGGGGTCGATGCGGTCTATCTCAGGCGTCCCCAAAAGATGCCCAAGCGCTCGCGCATGATAAGCGGCGACGATCTTGACCCATAGCAATGCCGGGGGCGTGCTAAAGAGCGGCGGGAGTTCAGTCACCTGGTACCCCGCGTCAGACATGGCGGCAGCGGCGTCGGCTACGGCGTGGCGGATTTGGGTGTCCGTACTCCAATAACCCATGTCGTAAGTGATCCCAACCCGCACATCTTTGCGCCTACCAAGGATCTCCACTCCCCAGTCAGAGGGCTCCTTGGGGAGCGATCGCATGTCGTCGTCGTGTGGACCGGTGCAAAAGTCATAGAGCCAGGCGGTATCACTGAAGGAGCGCGCCATGGGGCCGTTGGTGGTAAATTCCCACCAACCGGGCCCGTCGTCTCCCCTAATGGGCACCCTCCCCGTCGAGGTCTTTAAACCCGCAATGCCACAGCAAGCCGCTGGGATTCTAATCGAGCCACCACCATCGGATGAGGTGCCAAAAGGTATCATTCCCGCGGCAACCGCCGCCGCGGTACCTCCGGAGGACCCTCCCGAGGTTCTTTGGGTATCATAAGGATTGCGAGTCGGGGCGAAGATGAGGTTCTCGGTGGTTCCCTTCCAGCCGAATTCAGGTGTGTTCGTCTTGCCCACGGGAATGGCGCCAGCGTTGCGAAATCGCTCCACCATTAGAGAGTCGGCCTTAGCTGGCGGAGCCTCGCGGAAAAGCGCGGAACCGTTGGTGGTAACGAAGCCGGCACAATCTTCGAGGTCCTTTACCAGAAACGGGATGCCCGCAAGTGGTGGAAGGTGTTCGCCGCGGGCCCGTTTTTGATCGACATTTTTCGCGAGGTCGATGGAGAGGCTCTCATCGAGCGCCACAACGGCTCCGATTTCGGAGTTGTAGCGCTTGATTCGGCCCAGGAAGTAGGCCACCGTCTCAGCTGCGGAGATCGACTTGTTGTCGAGTTGGTGAGCAAGGTCCCGGAGAGATAACTTGTGAAGTTCCATGGCATCTATCTAGCACAACAAATCTTGGGAGGTGGCCGAAAATTTCCCATCGCGCCCATATTGATAGATCTGTGATATCTCAGGCCATGTTGTCTTATCGAGGCTCTGGTGGGCGTCTCGGTAGTTTGGCACAGAATTGCCACCATGGGTTGTAGAGCAATCCAAGCTCAGGTGCTCAAAGCTCTCACGGCAATAATTCCACGAGCAGTTGGAAGTGGCTAACATCGGTTAGGCGGCACTGAGGGCGATTTCTGGCTCGCCGCGACGATTTCATGACACAACCGAGAAAGACGAAATCGCATGCACCGGTTTGACGAAAATGAAAAGAAATTGGCGACGAGCATCATCGACTATGCCATAAATAGGATCTCGATGGACTCGGTTCCCCTAGATCACCCCAAGTCATCAAAGGAGTTGGCGTCGCTGTATGGCGCCAACATCTCCGAGGATGGTATTGGTGGCGAAGAGGCGTTGAGGCGTTTTGCTGAGGGCTACGCCTTAGCGACGGTGACCTCGGACAACCCTCGCTCCTGGGCGTTTGTGCCGGTCGCTCCAACCAAGGCGGCGACCTTGTTCGATCTGGTGGTTTCCGCCTCATGTATAAGCGGAACTACCTGGCTGGAGGGAGCGGGAGCGATCTTCCTCGAGAACGAGGCCCTTTCATGGCTCGCATCATTAGCAGGACTCCCAGCTGGGGCGGGCGGTACCTTCGTCTCGGGAGGGTCGGCGGGGAACCTTGCCGGAATGGTTGCCGGACGGGAAAAGGCGAGGCGGCTTGGCAAGCTGACGGGAAAAGGCGCGGTTCTTGCCTCAGCGGACGCCCACTCTTCGGTCACCATGGCTGCGCGCATCACCGACGTCGACGTATTTTTGGCCGAGGGTGATGAGATGGGAAAACTGACCGGCGCGGCGCTCAGAAAGGCCTTCGCCTCGCTCTCCGAAACTGACCAAAAGCGGATTTATGCGGTGTTTTCCACGGGCGGGGTCACCAACACCGGCATCGTCGACGATCTTGCCACGGTGGCAGATTTTTGCAAGGAGCACGAGCTGTGGATGCACGTGGATGCTGCTTATGGCGGCGGCGCGCTGATTGCTCCAGAAGTGCGTCATCTCTTTGACGGAATTGAGCATGCCAACTCGCTGGTGATCGACCCCCACAAGTGGCTCTTTGCGCCCTTTGACTGCGCTGCGATTATCTATGCTGACCCCACTGACGGTGCCAGGGCGATGACGCAGGAGGCGTCTTATCTCGACGACGTCAACAAGGAGCGCGACTGGAATCCGGCGAGCTTTGCATATCACCTCACGCGTCGGGTACGCGGGCTGCCATTTTGGTTCTCCCTGGCAACCTATGGAGTTCGCGCTTATCGTGAGGCCATCGAGCAGACTCTGGCGATCGCGGAATTTTGTGCCCAAGAGATTCGACGCAGGCCCTACTTGGAGCTCGCCATCGATCGGGAGCTCTCGGTGGTGGTCTTCCGGCGTTTGGGGTGGAGCGATGCGGACTATGTCGCGTGGAGCGACAAGCTTCTCGACGAGCAAGTTGCTTTCGTGCAGCCTACGACCTATCGCGGCGAACGGATGATGCGGTTTTGTTTTGTCAACCCGCTAACTTCGCAATTCGATATTACTGAAGTACTCGATACCATGGCGCCGACTCAAATCTAAGAGCGCGAACTTTCCTTGCGCCGGCAGTGGGGTAACATCTTGCGTTGCGTGACAACAAGTCGCGCGACGCACTAGAAGGGCCCTCGTCTACTTGACGCGGAAAGGATATCAATGCAATCCCTCAAGGGTCAACTACGCCGGTTTGCGCAGGGTTTCTTGCCGATCAGTTCGGCGATTCCATCGAGGAATCCTACGGTGAGACCGTCTCGAGGAGGCATCCCTATGCGTCCACTGAAGGCCATGAGACTCATCAAGGGGCGACTGGCTCTAGCGACGCTTTGCCTTGTCGCAGTGGTCACAGTTGGGATGCGCGAAACTGGGGGGCTTCCGGTGCGGCATTTGGGTTCCGCGCGCCTGGTCACTTCGGTTTCTACTGATCCCTCGGTATTTGCCTTCGGATCTGCCACCTATCAAGGATCGACCGGGACGGCCTTGTTGAACTACCCGATCGTCGGTATCGCGCCGACTAAGTCGGGGAATGGATATTGGGAAGCGGCCTCAGACGGTGGAGTCTTTAGCTTCGGTGACGCCAAATTCTACGGCTCCATGGGAGCAGTCACCTTGAACCGGCCGGTAGTGGGGATCGCCGCCACCCCGACGGGTAACGGTTACTGGCT
>JAKASN010000342.1 GCA_021819025.1 Actinomycetes bacterium
GATCTAAGCTTACGTGAAGAACCTTGAGGTAATTGCTGCGCAATTTGGCGCGGCGAAGAACTCTACCGGACTAGGAACGACGTCAACTTCTACCACTTCCGCGCCCACCACTACCACGCCCAAGGTGGGCTGAGGTGGGGCGGCGTATTCGTATCCTTGGACTCTTCTTGGCGTTGCTCTTTGGCCTTCTCTTTGTTCAGCTGAATCGAATCCAAGTCGTCGAGGCGAGTAAGCTCGCCAATGCGCCGGGGAACTCGCGCAACGTGACCAACCAGTTCTCAACTCCTCGGGGGGCGATTTTGACTGCCGACGGAGCCGTGGTAGCCGATACCATTCCTAGCAATGACGTCTACCATTACCAGCGAAACTATCCCAATGGGAAGCTGTACGCCGACATCAGCGGGTACGATTCGATTATTTATGGCCTCGATGGCGTCGAGGCCTATTACAACAAGTACCTTCAGTCGCACAGCCTTCCAATCACCTCGTTCTCTTCGCTCATCAATCCCAAAGTTGGCGCTGACAACGTGGTGCTTACCATCAGCTCCAAATTGCAACAGACCGCACAGAGCGCCTTTGGCTCACTTCGGGGTGCCGCTGTGGCCATTGATCCGTCGACCGGCGCAATTTTGGCGATGTACTCCAATCCCTCCTACGACCCCAACTTGTTGGCCTCGCCTTCGGGAACCACCGAGACCAACGCATGGCAGAGCTACCTTAAGGATCCGGCGCAACCCATGCTGGCACGCGCTTATAGGCGTAGCTATCCTCCAGGCTCGACCTTTAAAGTGATAACGTCGTCGGCAGTGTTCGACCATGATCCCGCCCTTGCCGTGAAGAACTATCCCTATGAGACGCAAATCCCCTTGCCTGATACCACCAATGTTCTCGCCAACTACGCCCATGAAAGTTGCGGCGGAACGATTCCAAGTCTGCTCGCGGTCTCCTGCGATACCGGATTTGCCTCCATTGGTCTCGACTTAGGAGCTTCGAATCTTGCCCGTGAGGCCACGGCCTTCGGCTTTGGGCAGGTACCGCCAATCGACCTTTACGGAGCGGCTGCTTCGCAGTTTCCTTCGGCGGCATCATTTGCCACCCGCCTTCCCACTTTGGCCTATGCGGCGATCGGGCAGTACAACGTCCAGGCCACCCCACTTCAAATGGCTCTCGTGGCGGCGGGCATCGCCAACAAAGGGGTGATCATGGCGCCACACGTGATGAAAGAAATTACCGACTCCCAGGCGAGGGTGGTTTCCACTTATGCAGATCACACCTGGCTGGTAGCTACGTCTCCTTCCACTGCGGCGTCGGTGACGACTCTTATGGAAGGCGTGGTAACTCATGGCACCGCGGCGGGTATCGCTTTGCCAGGAATCGCGATCGCTGCCAAGACCGGCACCGCACAGGTAAACTTGTCGGCGGCAAATCAGGCTAGCCCGAATGGCAACGACAACTGGATGATCGCCTTTGCACCGGCGCAGAACCCTACTATTGCTGTGGCAGTGGTAGTACCTGCGCAGCCGGGCATAAATTCGGGTTCGACCGGGGCGCAATACGCAGGACCGATAGTCAAGGCGATTCTCAGCGCTGCACTTGGCGTGGGAAGTGGAGGGTAAGGACCAACGTGGCTCAGCCGTATGGAAGTCGCTATGAGATTGTAGATAAGATTGCACGCGGGGGGATGGCAGACGTCTTCCGGGCGCGCGACTTGCTGCTGGATCGGCCGGTTGCCTTGAAGGTTCTCTTCCCAGAGTTGAGCACTTCGGCGGCTTTTGTGGAGAGATTCCGCAGAGAAGCTACCGCTGCGGCAAACCTTTCTCATCCAAATATCGTCTCGGTCTATGACTGGGGCCGTTCTGACAATGCCTATTTCATTGTCATGGAGCTCATCGACGGTGAGACGCTCGCTTCCTTGATCAAGCGCCGCGGCCCTCTTGAATTCGATTATGCGGCGGCAATCGCCGCTGACGTGGCATCGGCGCTCAACTACGCCCATCGCCACGGAGTCATTCACCGCGACGTGAAACCCGGGAACGTACTCATCGCCGAAGACGGCCACATCAAAGTGGCGGACTTTGGGATCGCTAGAGCCCAGACGAGTAATGAGGATCTTACCCAAACTGGCTCCGTGATGGGAACCGCAACTTACATATCTCCCGAACAGGCAGAAGGCAAGGCGCTGGATGGGCGCAGCGACGTCTACTCTCTTGGCGTGGTGCTTTACGAGATGCTTGCGGGCGTTCCACCGTTTACTGGTGACTCCACGGTATCTGTGGCGCTCAAGCAGGTCAGCGAGCGCGCGGCTCCACTTGCTAGTCTTCGGCCCGACGTTCCCAAGCCCCTTGAGGACATTGTCGCCAAGGCGATGCGCAAATCGCCCTCGGAGCGATACGAGAGTGCGCAGGATCTCCGCTCCGATCTGCTTCGTTATATCCAGCGCCGTCCCGTAGAAGCGGCACGTAGCGCGGTGATGGAGTCGGTAACTTCAGATACCACTCGAATGATAGAAGAGGTTTCCAACGCCTCGGCTACTGCAGCTACCCAGTCGATTATGGCCGTGACCACTACAACCTCGTCGATTCCCAAGGTCTCACCCGAAATGCAACGAAAGCGGGATAATCGCGGCACCATCATCGCGGTGATTGCCGCAATTCTCGTTCTGGCGGCGTTTTTTGGTATCTACGCACTCGTGAAAGGCAACGTCTTTGGTACCCCTGCTCCTGTGGTGACCACGGTCTCGCTATCAAATCTCGTTGGTGACTCGCTAACTCAAGCGACCTCGACCTTGACTCATCAGGGGCTAACCTACACCGTGGCATACAAGACTTCTGACACCACTCCTCAGGGCACGGTGATGTCGCAAAGTCCCACCGCAGGCACCAGCGTCACCAAGGGAACTCTCGTCACTCTCACGGTAAGTTCGGGCTCAGCCTTGATTCCGGTTCCCAACGTCTTGAACCAGACGATTGGAAACGCCGAGTCGCTGCTGGTTCCACTGGGCTTTTCCATCTCCACGAGCTATGTCAACGCGCCTCAGCCCAACGGTACCGTGATCAAGCAAACTCCCACCGCAGGCACCAAGGTAAGCAAAGGCGCCGCAATAGCTTTGACGGTTTCCAATGGGCCTGCTACCGTTGCGGTTCCCAACGTGGTGAACCAGCCTCTCGCACAAGCCGCCAACACCCTTGGAACCGCAGGCCTCCAACTTGGGAACACGTCGTATCAAAACTCTGCGACGGTCCCCAACGGCTCGGTAATAGCTACCAATCCTGCTGCCGGGGTCCAAGTTGCGCCCAATTCCAGTGTTGACGTGGTGGTCTCCCAAGGAGCCGCTACTACGACTACTACCACCACCACCTCTACTACGACTACTACCACCACCTCTGCGACTACTCCGAGCAGTACCTCGAGTACCTAGGCTTCTTAGGAGACGACCTAATGGTAAAAGCTCCAGCTTGACGATGGCGATGCGCTAGAGGGCAAGCGTGGCGAGGAAGTTGTTGACTAGCTCGCGGCCGTGAGAAGTTTGAATAGATTCGGGGTGGAATTGGACTCCCCAGATCGCGAGATCTCGATGGGCGAGTCCCATGATGAGGCCATCCT
>JAKASN010000343.1 GCA_021819025.1 Actinomycetes bacterium
TCTCCGTGTGCTTGCAAGCTTCCGAGCAGTAGAGCCTGCGCCCTAAGGGCACGAAGGGGCGCTCACAGACCGGACAAGCTATCGTCGCGCTATCGTCGCGCGACGGGGAAATGGGGTTCAACTACGATCACCTCCACCGGAATCTGGGGACACTGCGGCCACCTCGTCACTGGAAGGTACCCCAGGTGTCTCTTCGAGCACTCCCGACGCGTAGTGGGCAACTTCGAACTCAACCGGGGGAACCATCCCAACGGCGCTGTGCAATCTCTTGTTGTTGAACCAATCAACGTACAGAAGCGTTGCCCATTCCAGTTCGGCGGTATCGGCAAAGGAGCTTCTCTGATGGATCAGCTCCGCCTTGTAGAGGCCATTAAAGCTTTCTGCCAGGGCATTGTCGTAACTATCGCCCTTGGATCCTACCGAAGGCGCCACTCCTGCTTCAGCTAGTCTCTCGGTGTAGCGGATGGAGAGATACTGTACCCCGTTATCGGAATTAAGCCGAATTCGGCTTAATTCCGATAACGGATCTCCCATGAAAGGAGTCTCGCTGCTGGAGCTCTGTTACCAGCTCGGTATCGTGACCTCGAACTCCCGTCCCCGGGTCTCTGATGACAATCCCCACATCGAAGCATTATTTCGTACCACCAAGTACTGGCCGGGATACCCCTACGGCGGCTTTGGCGATCTCAACGAGGCCCGAGTATGGGTCGCGAAATTCGTGGATTTCTATAACCACTTTCATCGCCATAGCGCGCTGAACTTTGTCACCCCAAATGAGATGCACACCGGAGCGCACTTAGAGATCTTGCAAAAACGCTCTGGGGTCTATGAGAAGGCACGCTCGATGAATCCAGCCCGCTGGGTAAAGGCGACCACCCGTAACTGTAGTCCAACCACTGAGGCCTGGACCACTCCGGTGCGTGAAGCAAACTCCGGAGCAGCCCTGCTGGAAGCAGCAGGTTGAGGTGGAGTTGCGCGCTGGAGATAAGGCCAATAACCCCGTACGTTACGATGGCGTTACGTTACGGGCACTGCCTGAGATGGAAATGATCAAAGAATGCCAACGAGCCAAAAGCTGTTGACGCCTTTACGAGGACGTGCTTGGTGTACACCCATCTCTCTCTATCATTTTTGTAGCTCGGAAGCGGGATTGGGTGAAACCCAAGCTGCCCTGGATCCCGCCGTGGGTCGGAAGAGCGCAGCGACTAGACCCCAAGGGTCCGGGGCTACGCTGGGGGATCCCAATCCCGTTGAACTACCTACCGAGCATCTTCGGAGGCTATCGCCCCGGGTACCAGATGGGACATCCCTCTGTAATCTCATCATCCTTTCGGGTATAAGTGACAAGCCGGCAGAAATTCCCCAATAAATAGAGCAGACGGCGGCAAAGGCGCCATTAATCTAAAAGACCCCGGACGCGACAACAATCCTGAAAGTTACCGCATACCACGGGGAGGTCTCTGAAGCCTCTGACGGCAACGATACCAAGGCCGCCAAGCAGGTCTATGCCGCATCAATCTCCAAGGGCTGGACCCATGACGAGTCCAAAGAGATCGCCACGTGCACCGGCACCATCCCCGAGATCAACAAAGAGATCGCCCAAGTCCTCGCGGTCGAGAACCAGTACTCCACGACCCCGATCCGCCTCGAGATAGACGGCCTGCTGGTAGGAATACAGTACCAGTTCGGCACCGCGATCGCCGAAGCGCACTGGGCCGCCTATCTCAGCACCCCCGAAGCCGAGCCAGGCGTGAACCCGGCAGGATCCCAGATCAAGATCGAGTACCGCTCCGTACGCGACGGGACAGCCAGGATCGTGCGCCGCATCTTCAATGAAGCAGCTGGCATGGCTCCCCGCGCGGAAGTCACCTCGCGCGAGATCGACAAGCAGCACGATCGGATCGCCTACTACGACTCCATCCTGGCCAACCCGGCATTCCCCGAGGCGCCAGCGCTACAGGATCTGCGCCGCGAGCAGATATCGATCGAGAACATATTGGCCGCCACCGTCCAGGAAGAGGAGGATCTCGTCAAAGAGCTTCTCTCCGAGGACGACCCCTACCTCATCGAGCCCGATGAAGGGTGCGGTGAGAGTGCCGGGCCGGAAGAGGACTATCCAATCGTCGCCCCGGTGGCGGGGGAGTTGGCGGATGACCTGGCCCCCGCACCAAGTCCAGGGCCGCGACTGAGAGTCTGAGGCTGCGACAAGGCTGGCACTTGAGGGCCAGGATGATCGAACCTGGCGGCCCCATCACCTCCGCCGCCGATAGCCAGGCGGCTTGATCCCATCCGGAACTGCTTCCTGCGGAACTTCGGGCACAGGCGGGTCGACGGGATCGGCGATGTTGATACCCAGCGTTTCAGCGTACATACTGAGGATCGGAAGGACGGCTAAGTCTTTGGGCCGACCGGCGGCGCGCTTGCTGCGAATTACGTCGCCCAGATCGGCTACGCGAGCTGAGATATCGCCAATCAGGATCGTGTGTGCGGATCGGGCCAGATCGTCATATCCAGTGGTGCCGCTGGGCACCCAAGAGAGGTCAAAGTCTCCGAACTCACAGGTCAGATTGAGCACGTCGATATGGGCAATGGACGAGGGGCTATGGCCGAATGACAGTTCGTAGGGTGCATCTTTGATGCGGATTTTAGCCCTGAGCTCGGTAAGTGCCATGTCGAGCCGGGCGAAATTATCGGGCGTTCTCGCCGGAGTGAAGTCAATGTCGAAGGTGGCGGGAATAGGAGCGTGGTGAAGCTGTGCCGCAAATGCTCCGATCACGACGTATTCGACTCCATGGCGATTCAAGACATCAATGATCGCGGCACCATCGAGATTGGGTTGCGTCACGAGCCGCGCTTCTTGTGCAGCCCAGCCTTTTTGCCAGCTTCTTGAAACATAGCCACGTTGCTCAAGTGGCGTTCGTCCGCCCGAGATTTCTCGTTGTCGCTGAGGCTGTTGTAGCGCGCTTCGAGCACCTCGTCGTGATCGTCCCGAGGCGCGAGCTGGATTCTCATCTCCAATCCCGCCCCGGCGAGAATCCGAGAAATGGTTTCGAACTTCGGGGAAACAGAGCCAGCTTCGATACGGGCAATCGTGGCCTGAGGCACTCCCGACAACTCAGCGAGCTCTCGCTGGGTGAGCTTTGCCCTTACGCGCGCTAGGGCGACGATGCCACCTTCCGGTTTGTATGGCTTCTTGGCTGTCCTCATACCATAATGATAGCATAGATGTAATCATTAGCATTAGCTGGTTAGCGGTAGTGCGTTGCCTTTTTGAAGCCTTGAGCGCACGCGCCGCAGCAATTGAGCAGTCCGTGATCGGGTTTACTCCCCGTTTACGCAATAAAAAGATGTCACGGCTTGATATAAGCGTTCAACCCGATAGTGACGGGTTTGCCATCAATCATGGCATCGGTGACAGTGTTGCCTCGCGTGCTGGCTACCACCAAGGTTTTGCCAGACGTTGATGGCGTCGGTGTTTGGAGGTCGATCTCGATGTAGAGCTTGTTGTCTTTAATTTCGACTTTCATTGCTTTGTCCGTTCTGTAGCAACCGTGAAACAACACCTGAAACACCGCTACCGCCATGCTAATGGACAGCCGCCC
>JAKASN010000344.1 GCA_021819025.1 Actinomycetes bacterium
TCTACGTCCTCTGGGAGGACGGCTCCGATGTCGTGGCATCGCCTCGCCAGATCCTCCGCCGCCAAATCGCCCGCTTGACCGAACTGGGAATGGTGGCATTATGCGGTACCGAACTAGAGTTCATTGTCTTTGATGACAGCTACGAAGAGGCCTGGAAAAAGAGCTACCGTGACTTGACGCCGGCGAATCTTTACAATGTCGACTACTCCTTGCTAGGTGTCTCTCGAATCGATGACCTGCTGCGTGATATCCGAAATTCAATGGCGGCGGCCTCGATGTACGTGGAATCGGTCAAAGGAGAGTGCAACCTCGGCCAACATGAGATCGCATTTCGCTACGACGAGGCGCTTCGCACCTGTGACAACCATGTCATTTACAAGCTCGGTACCAAGGAGATCGCCGCCAAACACCATAAGGCGATCACTTTCATGGCTAAGTTCAATGAGCGTGAAGGGTCATCGTGTCATACCCATCTCTCGGTTCGAGGTCAAGATGGTAGCCTTACCATGGTCGATCCCAACTCTTCGGGCACCCTAAGCGAATTCGGTAAACACTTCCTCGCTGGCCAAATCGCACACATGGCCGAAATGACCTTGATGTTTGCGCCCAACATCAATTCTTACAAGCGCTTTGTCGAGGGCTCATTTGCTCCGACGGCCATCGAGTGGGGACACGACAACCGCACCTGCTCCCTGCGTCTCGTCGGCCATGGTCACGGGCTGCGCTTTGAAAATCGCGTTCCTGGAGGCGATGCCAATCCCTACCTGGTTGTTGCCGCGATGATAGCGGCGGGACTCGACGGGGTAGAAAATAACATCGAGCTTCCCGCAGAATTCGTGGGAAACGCCTATCTCGCCGATACCGCTAGAGTTCCCTCCTCGCTAAATGAGGCCCTGCGGCTTTGGAAGGCATCGGACTTCGTAACTCGCGCCTTTGGAGAGCAGGTCCAAGCTCACTATGCCAACATGGCTAAAGTCGAAATAGCGGCGTTCTCCCACGCCATCACCGACTGGGAGCGTTTCCGCAGCTTTGAAAGGATGTAGCGGCTTTGTCAGACCTACGAGAAATTATCAATCCCGCCACCGAAGAGGTCATCGCGGAGGTCCCTGCCCTTAGCGTCAAGGAGACCGAGGCCGCGATCGCCCGTTCAGCAGCGGCATTTGCCTCATGGCGCAAGGTTGCACCGGGACAAAGAGCCGCCCTGCTTCGCGCATTTGCCGCCAACGTAATGAGCCACAAGGAGGAGCTCGCCCTCCTTGAGGTGCGCAATTCCGGCCACACGATCGGAAATGCACGTTGGGAGGCAAACAATGCCGCCGATGTCATCAACTACTACTCCGGCTCGGTAGAGCGCCTTAGCGGACGCCAGATCCCTGTCGCGGGTGGCATCGATATCACCTTCAAGGAACCCGTGGGAGTCGTCGGGATCATCGTGCCGTGGAACTTCCCGATGCCCATTGCAAGCTGGGGCTTTGCGCCAGCTCTCGCAGCCGGGTGCACCGTGGTGCTCAAACCAGCCGAGATCACGCCTCTTACCGCGATGCGCATCGCCGAACTCGCCCACGAAGCTGGGATTCCCGAGGACGTCTTCAGTGTTCTGACCGGATCAGGTCGCATCGTCGGCGAGACCATGGTTGCGGATCCCAGAGTAAAAAAGATCGTCTTCACCGGCTCCACCGAGGTAGGGATCCATATTCAGACCGTGGCGGCGGCCCAGATCAAGCCAGTGACCCTAGAGCTCGGTGGCAAGAGCGCCAACGTCGTCTTCGCCGATGCCGACTTAGATAAAGCGGCGGCTACCGCACCTTATTCGGTATTCGACAACGCGGGGCAGGACTGCTGCGCACGCTCGCGGCTGCTCGTACAAGAGAGTATCTACGACTCTTTCATGGAGCGATTTGAGGAGGCAGTTCGCAGTGTCCGGGTTGAGGATCCACTACTTGAAAGCGCGGAGATGGGTCCCCTCATCAGCGCCGGACACCGCAAAACAGTAGAGAGCTTCGTCGATGAGTCGATGGTGCTTTTTCGGGGCAGCTGCCCGAGCGGACCGGGATACTGGTATCCGCCGACAGTACTTGAAGTTTCCGACCCCAACCACCGTGTCCTCAAGGAGGAGATCTTCGGACCGGTGGTCGCGGTGCAGACCTTCAGTGACGAAGACGAAGCGATCGCCCTGGCAAACGACTCTGACTACGGCCTTTCCGGCTCGATCTGGACGTCAAATCTTGGTCGCGGTATCAGAGTTTCAAGGGGGATCGAGACCGGGAACCTCTCGGTCAACTCGCACTCGTCGGTGCGCTATTGGACACCATTTGGAGGATACAAGAGATCTGGACTTGGGCGCGAACTCGGCCCTGACGCCACTGACGCCTTTTGCGAAATCAAGAACGTCTTTATAAATACCGATATTTGAAAGGAACAATTCCCACATGGAGAGATTGAAAGACCGCGTCGCGATCATCACTGGAGGGGCGAGCGGCATCGGTCGTTCGACGGTTGAGCGCTTCGTCGCCGAAGGCGCCAAGGTAGTCCTCGCGGATCTCGATCCGGTAAGCGGCAATCGTGCCTCTGAAGAGTTGGGCGCTGCCTTTGTCCAAGTGGACGTCGCGGACGCCGCAAGCGTCGAGGCGATGGTGGCCGAGACGCTGCGGCTCTACGGGCGAGTCGATATCGCCTTCAACAACGCCGGGATCTCGCCTCCCGACGACGACTCCATCCTGGAGACCTCACTTGAAGCTTGGAAGCGGGTCCAGGACGTCAACTTGACTTCGGTCTATCTTTGCTGCAAAGCGGTGCTACCCCACATGCTCGCTCAGAAAAGCGGAAGCATCATCAACACCGCGTCTTTCGTGGCAACTCTCGGAGCCGCGACGTCGCAGATCTCCTACACCGCCTCCAAAGGCGGCGTCTTGGCGATGACACGTGAGCTTGGCGTGCAGTTCGCACGCAGCGGCGTGCGGGTTAACGCCATCAGCCCTGGGCCAATCGCAACCCCGCTCCTCATGGAGCTCTTTGCCAAAGATCCTGAGCGCGCCGAGCGCCGCTTGGTTCACGTACCCATGGGACGCTTTGGAGAACCCCGAGAGATCGCCGCTGCGGTGGCATTCTTGGCCTCAGACGACGCCTCCTTTGTCACCGCTTCGAACTTCATGGTCGATGGCGGCCTCACCGGAGCCTATGTCACACCGCTCTAACAACGAGGTTCCTTGACTGATCACCGCCGCGATTGACAAGCCGCACTTTAATTGCCAAGTGCAATGCGGTATTATCAGTGGAATTGCTACTCGGGTAACCGTCTCACCGCTCAGAGTGACATAATTGCAGAATTAACCGAGCTTATCCCAAACGGCTTGCTCGATCCCACCCCTTATATTCACCTCAAGTGTTATAGTTGCTCACAGTTCGCTTGCAGTGGTTTGCGTGGCGGCAACCTCGCGCAAACCCAACTCTGGGGGACTCGCCGAACACGAACAAACCGACACTTGCAGCTCACCGGGACGCGTCGCTGAACCGATGATCTGTACGGCGGGACAAGGAGGTAAAAAAATGGGGGCACCCAAAGG
>JAKASN010000345.1 GCA_021819025.1 Actinomycetes bacterium
AGTGGTGTGTACATGAACCGCAGTGCCACGACGAGCCATACCAAATAGCATAGCAGATTCGGATGTGGCCGTCAAGTCAATTAGTGCCTACATTTATAACCAATAAACAAGAACTTACCCAGATTGGGGTTGGTATTCAGGTCAAAATCGGAAGTAAGTTCGGGCTAGGTTGAAAGTTCCCAGGCGAGGCGTTGCTCAGCGAGGCCCGGTATCTTCTCTATCGGCGCAGCTTTAGGTTCGTCGCGGCCGTCGAGGCGCCGGATCAGTTGGCAAGATCGCGTAGTTGCGCGGTCGATGGGACCGCGCTTGGCGCGCCATAGAGGGCACCCACCTCTTGAGTGCCGTTGCCCCAAAAGCCGTAGGACCCCAGGAGGGATTCCAATTTACGGCAAGCCTCTTTGGCGGCCTCGCCACAGCTCGCCAAACGATCTTCGCTCATGCGATAGCTCGGACCGGAGATCGAAATGCTCGCGATTACGGCGCCCCCATGGTTTCGTACCGGCGCTGCGACGCCTGAGAGTCCGATCTCAAGTTCCTCCACCGCTCGCGCGTAGCCAGCTTGTCGCACCTGCTCGAGTTCGCGTTCCAGGGCTTCGGGATCCGTCAGGGTGTTAGGGGTTCGTGCCTCCAAGGTCATGGCGATGACCTTCTCCCGCTCCTCCTTGGTCATCCAGGCGAGAAATACTTTTCCGTCCGAGGTGCCGTGGAGGGGAGTTCTCATGCCTATCCAGTTCATGTTGACAACGAGCTTGTCAGGCGTGACCTGATCAACCGTTAAAGAGGTGTTCCTGTCCCTCACCGAGATCGTTGCGGTCTCGCCAGTGTCTTCGGCGATGTGTTGCAAGAGCGACCGAGCCGCGTCAAGAAACCCGATCTTGGCGAAACTTGCCGTGGAAGCTTGGATGAATGCTAAGCCGATGGTGTACCGTTCCGTGACGGCGTCGCGTGCCACGAAACCGTTGGCGAGTAGGGTGCCCAGCAGCCTCGAGACCGTCGCGCGATGCATCCCCATGTCGCGACTGAGTTGATTGACCCCGATCGGCTGCGACGATGAGGCAAGTTGGGTGAGAATCCTCAAGGCGCGTTCCACAGAATGTACCGTAGACGAACTATCGGCAAAAAGGCTTTCCTCGGTTGTCACGGCCACAGCATAATCGTCTTGGTGCTTGCGCATGAGGCTGTCGATATCCTCAAGGCGTAGCCCTGGGCGAGGGGTTTATCCAGACCGGCGAAGACCAAGCCATCTCGCCATCGACGAGAAAGAGCCTCGCATAGAGATAATGAGGCTCGGTTACCTCTTCTGTGAAGTTCGCGGAGAACGAGCGCGATCCCATCCCGGCAAGCCCTCCGGTTCCCCGCTGGATTGCACAGTACATCTCAGCATTGTCCACGAGCACCAGAGTTTCCTCCTCTAGGAGGCGCCCGAGAGTGACTTTTCCGCCCCCGTACTTTAAGTCGAGGTCAATCACCGCGTCGCTCTCTCCGATAACGGTGACTTCGATCCCGCCGCGTTGAGATCCGTATTGCGAGGAGAAGTTGCGGGTCGCAGCGCTCCAGCGGATATGGTCCTCGGTGGCTTCGGTGATCTCGGGTGACCAGTAGGGGGTCTGCAGCACTTTTGCTTCTCCGCCGACACTGAGGCCCCCGGACCAGTCAATCGCGGGGATGGCACGGTTTCTCCATTCCACTCGCAGTGGTACCGCGACCCACCCCTGGGGTAGTCCGAGTTCAGGTTGCCAGGACTTCACAGTGGTGCCGTCGCGGATGATCTCGACGCGAGCTATCTCGCCATAGGCACTCGCCTTGATCGCAGCTACCGCATAGTCACAGGGTAGGGCCTGGCTTCCCATGAAAGTCTCGTTGACGCGAAAGTCGATCACAATGTCGCGCGTGGTAGCCGCGAAAGTGCGCCGCTGATAGAGTGCCGCGAAGATCTCTTCTCGGTTTAAAGAAGGTGCGAAGGCTCCAACGTAGCTGGCGCCGTTGCCGTGATCCGAAGAGGCAATAAAGCCAAATTGGTGCCCTTTGCTGAGACCATCCACCACGAAAGTACCGGTGAGAGTTCCATCGGAGTACTGGCGGAAGCAACCCTCGTTCTCGTAATTTCCTCGGCAGGCCTGGAAGATCTCCACCAGCCGTCCGAAAGTGTCGTCACGGTAGTTCCAGTCGAAAGGCACCATCGCCGACCCAGGGTGATGGGGAATGGTGATTACTGGTAGGTCCTCGCGGCGCCGAAGCTCCCTCCAAAGGCCCTCGGGGGTGGAGGTTGCAGCGGCACTCGAGGAATAGATCGGCACTCCTCGGCTCAGAGATTCATAAATGACGTTCTGATGGCCCGTGGCGCCGGTCCACTCAAAGCCGTAAAAAGGCACGAAGGTGTTCGGGATATGGAGGACGTCGGCAATTTTCTGCAGCATCGCCCATTGGTAGGCCGAGGTGTTCTCCGCATGGTCAGTGACTGCCCAGAAGTCGTACTCGCACACGTCCCAGGCATAGTGATAAAAGTCCTCCAGTGATGGCTCGTCCCCAGCAGTACAGCGACTTATCAAGGAATGGCGATGAAGGTCGCCCCAGTAGAGGGAGTAGGTTTCCTCCCCGATGGTGGTGCTATAGCGCGAAGCCCTTTCCGACCGATCCAAGAGCGCCCATGGTCTCGCATCGCCACCGAGTTTGGCGCTGGCCCGAGAAGCTTGCCATGAGGTTACTTCGGGAGCAGGGAGCGTTGCGGGTGCCCTCCCGGGAGTCGAAGGCGTGAAGGTGGCGCTTCGAAGCGTGCCAGGCCGATCCACGGTATTCCAGATCACTTCGCCGTAGTGCTCGCGGAGTTCGGGTCTCTCCGCACCTCCGAATCCTTCGGTCCACTGCAAGCTTTGTAGGCGTCGACCATCCTGCTTCCACGCCACAAGTACCTGGGCGCCGTTTGCGGCGAGCGCAATCTCTTCCAGCGGGCCATCGGCATCCTCAAAGGCGATTGGAGCTGACCAACCGTCTTGGCCGAGCTCTTGGACCACGGTCTCCCAAAAGTAGAGCATGAGGGGGAGGCGACGCATCACCCGGTAGGCGACGATCACCGCGCCAGCGGCCGAGATCGTGATGCGCGGAAGCGCCGCGGGGCTGAGTTGGTAGATCTTCGCAGGTGAATCTGCAACTCGCCAGTGGTGCGAATCTGCTCCGAGTTGAAAGACTTTAATCTCAGCAGTGACATCGGGAGCAAGGTCCCCGGGAATGGCCCGACCATCGGGGCGAGTCGAACCGCCTAGGTGGGTACCCAAGTCAGCGCGTGCCCGCAGACGGGTCGGCCCGGATCCACCATGGCCATGAATTTTTATCGCGTCTGTGGCGCACCAAATATCGCCGCCATCGCTAACTGCGAGGCAGGGGTGCAGGGAGTACCCCTCGGGCTCTGAGATCGAAAATCGCTCTTCGGGTTGGCCTGCTCGCCGCGCCAGCAACGAAGTAATGTAGCCGTTGTCGCCGTAGGTCGTCCAGGCATATGCGCTGCCGCCTCCGGGTAGGGCTGCGACCACCGGGTCCCAGACGTTTCTCCCTTCGTGTTCCTAGA
>JAKASN010000346.1 GCA_021819025.1 Actinomycetes bacterium
CATAGTTATCTCCAGCTTGATGTGGACGAGCCCTTGGCCCGATTGCTATTGCTCCTGAGACGATACTTGGTTGGCAAGAACACGTCCTGCGACACGGTCAGGAAGACGAAGGATCTTGTGTCGAAGGACCGAATCGGTGATCGACAGCACCCGGGAAATCTCCGTCACCGTCTCTGGGGTTGACGCAAATTGAATGACGGTGTAGTTGCCTTCGGGGTTCTTGTTGATCTCATAAGCGAGCTTGCGCCTACCCCAGCGGTCAACACGACCGAGATTGCCGCCTTGACGTATTAGGTCGGTTACTTTTGAGAGGACCCCTTCGGTTTCGGCGTCGCCGATCTTGGAGTCGAGAATTACCATAAGTTCATACGGTCTTATCAATATATATCCTCCTATGGACCCCATTGACATGGGGGTTCCCCGGACAAAGCGGGGGAACAGGTTGAGCGGAATTAAACCGCGATTTCAGAGAATCTAGCCTAACCGACATTTAATTTGATTCGGCGCGACCTGATAAAACTAACACCGCAGCCAGAGCGCAATGCCACCTCGGCACGAGGCGCTTCGAAAACAATCGAACCCTCGCCTATGAAAGGTTGGCAATCTCTCCAGTGGCATCGTGATAGGTGTTCTCAGGAGCCGGAAATCGGGAGGTTCGCACTTCTTTTACGAACATCGACAGCGCCTCGACCCCGAGAGTCGCCAACTCCGCATAGGACTTTACGAACTTGGGTCGCTTAGCTTCGCCCAATCCAAGCACGTCGTGGAAGACAAGCACTTGTCCATCACAATCAATGCCGGCCCCGATGCCGATAGTTGGGATCTCCAGTTTTGCGGTGACGAGCTTGGCAAGAATGTCGGGAATCGCCTCCAACACTATGGCGAAGGCTCCCGCGTCTTGAACAACCATCGCATCATCGATGAGACGACGAGCCTCTTCGACGCTCTTGGCCTGGACTTTGAATCCGCCAAATTCGTTAACCGACTGCGGCGTCAGTCCAAGATGTCCAACTACTGGTATCTCGGCATCACAGATGGCGCGAATCACTTTGGCACGCTTGGCGCCCCCTTCGATCTTCACTGCTGCGGCGCCCGCACGAATCAGACGCGCGGCGGATTTGACGGCTTCACTTTTGGTGGTGTGATAGCTCATCCACGGCATGTCCGTGACGATCAGTGAGAGAGGCCGGGCCGCGGCGACCGCGCGCGTGTGATGTTCCATGTCAGAGATGGTGACCGAGAGGGTATCGGCATGTCCAAGCACCACCATGGCCAAGGAATCACCGACCAAGATCATATCGGCACCCGCTCTATCAACCATGCGAGCCGCGGGAAAGTCGTACGCAGTGATCATGGAAAGCGGCTCCGCCCCATTGCGCACTTTGGAGCTTCGGACGAATGGAACAGTGACGCGTTCCGTATGCATGGCAATTACCTCCAGTGTCCCGCGCATCAAGCTGCAGGCACCACTGACTACTTTAGCAAATCGAAGTGCCGAACGCCTACCATCGGGGAGGAAATAAGTATCGAAGCGCGCACCGTTACCCCAAGGTGCATGGCAGCTCGCGCGCGATCACGCAGATGCAACGTCGTCCACGAAGGGCGTAATCATTCTCTCAAGATGGTTCCAGCGACAACTAACGCATACTTCTACTTCATAGATTTTGGTTTGCGCTCTCTGGGTCATCAACTTGTCCATCTCCTTGGGACTCGAAAGACATCGCCCGTGAGCAGGGAGTTTAGGGCCAAAGGCGTAAAGTACGCTGACTAAACTCTCCGAGTCACATACCGGACATGGATCCTTCTTAAGCTCTCCGAGGTGAGTGGCTGCGCGCATCAATTCTGGTTGAGCGTCACACAGTTCCTCGCGGGAGATGCGCCCACGGCGGAACTCACGCAACAGGGCACGCCGAGCTAGCGCGAACTCAACGCTGCGCTCGGGACCGCTCCAAAACGATTCGCTCTCTAATATGCGTGCCAATGTGATCTAAATGCTAACGAGTGGTCCCAGCTTCACACCCGCCCGAGAAGCGAAAAGCGCCACACGGGACTTTCAGAGGCCTTGAGTTGGATGATGTGGCGCTAAGTTGTAACCGCAGACTATTACTTGATATATCGATTCGATATACTGAACAAACGAATAATCGGACGGAGGTGAAATGAAAAAGGGACCATCGCAAATGTTGGAGCTCGCCGTCTTGGCGTTGCTCCGGCAAGGTGAGCTTCATGGATATCAGATTCGAAAGAGCCTCGCGGAGATGGCAGGGCCGCTTTTTCAATTCTCGTTCGGGTCCCTATATCCGGCACTGGGCCGCCTCGAGGAACGAGGGGCTGTGGCGTCATTTCTCGAATCCGCGACGGACTTCATCGCTGCGACTGGTTCACTCACTGGGGACCTCGCGCTATCGTCCGAGCGCAGGGAACGCTCGGGACATTTTTCCCCGAGCGACCGGACTGGTCGAACCCGAAGGGTCTATCGAATAACTGACATTGGTGAAAAGCTCTTCGAAGAACTTTTCGAGAACGCACCCCTGGACTCAGAGGCGGATTACCTCGCCTGGCTTTATCTCGCCGACGAGAGTAGGGCCACGTTGCTCGCGGAAAGAACACGCGAACACCTTGCGGAACTCGAAGCAAAGCGTCGCTCTAATTTGCGATCGCGAATCGAGCGTGACTTCCCGATCGGCATGAAGACGGAGATCCATAGGCGGCTCTCGGAAATCATCGACTCAGAAATCGGATTTGTGAGAGCCATCTTGAGCCAACTTGACGCGAAAAAAGCGCAGGTTTCGGTTCCTGCGAACCAACTTCTCGAGACAAAGTAACGAAACCCTCGTCAAGGTTCCGCTCGCCTTATACGCAGAGTTAAACCATTAAAAATAACAACTGGAAGGAAAGACAAATGGGAGACAAAATCAGGGTAGCACTTGCCGGTATCGGGAACTGTGCAAATTCGCTTATCCAAGGCGTCGAATATTACCGCAACGCCGATCCCACCGAACAAGTTCCCGGCCTGATGCACGTCGTACTTGGACAATATCACGTCGGTGACGTCGAATTTGTCGCCGCCTTCGATGTAGACGCCACGAAAGTTGGCGCCGACCTATCCAAAGCGATCTGGGCGGGCCAGAACAACACCATCAAGTTTGCCGACGTTTCCGAACTCGGCATCACGGTTCTGCGTGGCCCAACATTAGATGGGCTTGGAAAGTACTATCGCGAGGCTATCGAGGAGTCGCCTGCTGAACCAGTCGACGTGGCACAGGTTCTCAAAGATGTCGGTGCCGACGTTTTGGTGAGTTATCTTCCCGTGGGATCCGAGCACGCGCAGAAGTATTACGCCCAGGCTTGCATCGACTCCAAAGTTGCCTTCGTGAATGCCATCCCGGTCTTCATCGCCTCCGACCCGGAATGGGCACAAAAATTCACCGATGCCAACGTGCCGATTGTCGGTGACGACATCAAGAGCCAAGTCGGGGCAACCATCGTCCATCGCCTCCTTGCGCGCCTCTTCGAGGATCGCGGACTCGTGCTCGATCGCACCTACCAGCTAAATGAGATC
>JAKASN010000347.1 GCA_021819025.1 Actinomycetes bacterium
ATACCGCACGCAAGATCCTGGCGGCGGCTTCCCTTGGAACGGTACGCTAGATGGCCTTTTGGGGACTTGGCCGTGGTCGTTGTCGGTATGAGATATGAGGCGAGTCTCGGTGGACCTCAGTGCGGTGCCAGCCAACATGACCGGGGTGGGGCGTTATGGTGTTGAAATGCTTGGCGAGTTGCTTCCGCTGGCGCCCGATGTCGGAATTGAAATTTGGGCGATAACTCGAAAGGGTGATGGAGAGCGCTTTGGAAGTCGAATCCCGGTTCTGCGCACCGAGGAGGTCGTTCCCGCGTCGCGGCCGGCGCGCCTTATCTTCGAACAAGTTGCCATGCGACGGGTGCTGGCATCGATGGCATCGCAACTTCACCACGGGATCCACTACACCTTGCCAAGGCAACTTGCTTGCAAGTCGGTGGTAACGGTTCACGATGCGACACTCCTGGAGCATCCCGAGTGGCACCAGCGCTCCAAAGTGGTTTTCTTTCGTCACATGATCTCGCATGCCGCAAAAGTTGCCGACGGTTTGATCTTTCCCTCCCAAGCGGCTCTCGCTGGCTTCTCTCGGCACTTTGTCACCAGTGCGCAACTGCGCGTCATCCCACACGGCGTGTCTGGGGCACGCTTCGCGGCTCCTTTGGGCACCTCCGATGCCGAGATCCGAGAGCGCCTTGGCGTAAGTGGAAGCTACTTTGTCTTTTGCGGCACTCTTGAACCACGCAAGAATCTGGCGCGGGTACTCGAAGCTTTCGCGACTTTGAAGTACTCCGAGGTAACCCTGGTGTTGGCAGGAATGGCGGGCTGGGGAAATGCCGAGATCCGAACTTTACTCGAGAACCTCACTTCAGCTGGGCGTGTCAAAGTCCTTGGCTTTGTCAGTGATGCCCAGCTTGGGGCGCTCTACCGAGGTGCGGTAGCGGCGCTTTATCCCTCGCTTGAGGAGGGTTTCGGCCTTCCGGGTCTTGAGGCCATGTCGCAAGGATCGCTATTGATAACCTCAAAGGACTCTGCCATGGCCGAGTACGCCGATGGCAACGCGTTGTTGGTGGATCCTCTCGATGTGGCGGCAATCGCTCATGCCATGTCAAGGGCTCTAGGTGGTGGCGCGGATCTGCAGTCAATGTCGCGATCGGGACGCGTCGCATCCGAGTCCTTCACGTGGCTTCGCAGCGCTCAGGGTCACCTGGAGCTCTACCGGAGTATCCTGGGTATCTGAACCGTTGGGGAGATAATGTACGCATTTGTGACCGGGAGCCGGGGATTTGTGGGGCCGTATCTGCTTTCGGAGCTTGAAAGGCGTAAAAGCCGGGCCATTGAGCTCCACGAAAAGATCGACATTACGGATTCTGTTGCGATAAGGAACGAAGTGGCGCGCTTTTTGGCGTTGATTCCGCGCGATGAGAAGGCAGTGATATTTCACCTTGCCGCTTTGAGTCACGTTGGCAAGAGCTGGAGTGGTCCCGCCGAGGTGATCTCGGTGAACGTGGGTGGGACCGCGAATATACTTGCCGGCTTGGCCGAGTTGGGTTTTCGAGGTCGCTTCGTCTACGTCTCTTCCGCGGAGGTCTATGGTAATCAACCCCAAGTCGACGCGATCAACGAAGCCCATCCAACCTTGCCGCTAAGTCCTTATGCGGCCTCCAAACTCGCAGCAGAAGTGTTTGTGCAACAAGTACACAGGGCTCATGCCCTCGACACCGTAATCGCCCGACCGTTTAACCACATTGGCCCAGGCCAGTCCGAAAGTTTCCTCGTCTCGGCAATCGCACGCCGGATTACCGAGGCGGTTCGAGTGGGATCCCCCACGATCGAAGTAGGCAATTTGGGTGCCATCCGGGACTTCCTGGACGTTAGAGACGTCGTTCGGGCCTATTGTGATCTCGCTGAGACGGCGCTATCCGGAGAGACCTACAACATCTCCTCTGGGGCGGGTCGCTCAGTAGCCGAAGTGGTAAAAGAGATGATCAGACTCTCAGGAGCGCGTCTTGAAGTTTCGGTGAACCCTGGACTGACGAGGGCCATCGAAGTTCCCAGACTGGTGGGGGATTGCACAAAGCTTCAGGAGGCGACGGGATTCCGACCCCTCCATAGTCTTGAGGCTACCTTGGGAGATGTCTTGCAATATTGGCGAGGTCGCCCAGGCGTCTAGCAGCGACTTTGCGTAAATCGTTCTGGATCACCATGGTGCGCTGCAGGCCCAAAATGCTCAATCCAACCGCAGTGTAGGCGAGATCGCGAACCTCTTCCGAGACGCTTTTGGACATCGGGCTCCTTAGGGTGGTCTTATGGTGGTCTTGGTAAGAAATCTTAGTTCCTAACGTCGTAGGACGGCACGGGACACGGTTCACCTAGCTGGGTCTTAGCTCTCCAGTAGCGATCCAGAACTTTCTCGGGCTAGTCTTAGTAGTCCGGTATGTCTGTTCCTCCATTAGTTGTAGCTGTCATGGTCGCTCACGACCCGGGAGAGTGGTTTGAGGAAGCCCTCGAGTCGCTCGTAGCCTCTGACTATTCCAACCTCTCCATTGTCGTGATCGACAACGGCTCCCGAATGCCTTTGGCGACTCGTGCCAGCGAATCGGCCCCGGGCGCGTTTGTGATTCGCAACGAGTCCAACCTGGGTTTTGGCAAAGCCATCAACGAAGGGGTAAAGAACATCCCGTCTGCGGCTTACCTACTTGTCTGCCACGATGACGTGGCTTTGGCGAGCGATGCCATCTCGGTGATGGTCGAAGATGCCCTGAGAATGAACGCCTCAATCGTAGCTCCGAAGCTTGTTGCATGGTCGTATCCGGACCGAGTGCTCTCCTTGGGTTACGACGTCGATAGGACTGGCGCTATGCGCACCCGCGTCGACGTCGGTGATCTTGACCAGGACCAATTTGGTATTGTCGACGAGGTCTTTGCGGCATCCGGTGCGGCGATGCTGGTTCGCCACGACCTCTTTGTCGCATTAGGCGGATTTGATCCCGCGATGTTTCTCTTCGGTGAAGATATCGATCTTAGCTATCGAGCGCAGCTCGCCGGGGCGCGGGCAATCTCTTCCTCCTATGCCAAGGTGCGACATATGGGGGTCTTAGTTAGTGGCCCGGAGCGCCGCTATTTTGCCTCGGCATATCTACCGATTCGCAATCGGCTTTCGCGCGCCGAGCGTACCTACTATGTGCGAGCCAACCAAATGCGCACCATCCGCAATAACTCCTCGGGCCTTGCAAGGCGCATTTCGCTCATCCAGATATGGATTCTCGCCATCCTCGAGGCGGTTTACTTTGGGGCGACGGGTCGGCTGAAGACTTCAAAGGCTATCTTGCGTGCGCTAAGGGATGGGTCCCGGAGTGGTGGTCCCGAATCCGATGCTTGGCGCGAGAGCATGGCAAGCTCGCGCATGCTCGGGCATAGGGAGATAAATGCCAAGCTGGCCAATGGGTCGATGCGGCTCTCGGCATTTTTTGCCCATCAGCGAAATACCCGAGCACAGCTCCGCTATGAAGTGGTTCGCTCCCGACAGGCGGATCGGGGCGCCATTGTCGCCAAGGACCTCCTCGACGAAGAGAGCACGGAT
>JAKASN010000348.1 GCA_021819025.1 Actinomycetes bacterium
CTTCTCCCGCTCCTTGGAAGGATAGCCAATGTGGAGAAAGAGACATCTCCGCTTGAGCGCTTCGCTGAGCTCGCGAGTATTGTTCGAGGTAAGCACCACGATGGGGTGGCGCGCAGCGACAATAGTTCCATACTCGGGGATGGTGACCTGAAAGTCCGAAAGCAGTTCGAGAAAGAGAGCTTCGGTCTCTACTTCGACGCGGTCGATCTCATCGATGAGGAGAACCGCAGGCGTCGTAGTAGAAATTGCTCGAAGCAGCGGGCGTGCGAGAAGGAACTCCTCGGAGAAGATGTCTTCTTTGACGTCACTCCAATCGCCTAGCCCGGCATCGGCACTACGCGCCGACTGAATCCTCAAGAGCTGCTTGGAATAGTTCCATTCGTAGATCGCCTTGGCATCGTCTAAACCCTCGTAACACTGCAAGCGAATTAACTCTGCATCTAGAGCCGTCGCTAGTGCTTTGGCGAGCTCGGTCTTGCCGGTACCTGCTGGCCCTTCGACCAGTATCGGCTTTCCTAGCACCACCGCGAGAAACACCGTGGTGGAGATCTCCTTGCTTGAGAGGTAGTTGGCTCGGTAAAGTGCCTCGTCGACCTTGGCAATGCTATTGAGCTCTTCACCGGTTACATTCACTTTTGCGACTCCATACTTTCCTTAGTTAGGGTCGGACCTGGCCGGAACCTTCGATAACATACTTTTCGGTTGTCAAGGCAGTCAGCCCCATTGGTCCGCGCGCGTGCAGCTTCTGAGTGCTAATGCCGATCTCGGCACCGAGTCCTAGCTGGTTTCCATCCACGAAGCGCGTTGAAGCATTTACGAGCACCGCTGCGGCATCTACTTCGCGAACAAAGCGCGCCGCATTTGCGTAGTCGTTAGTAAGAATCGCCTCAGAGTGCCCGGAACCGTACTTGGCAATATGGCCCATGGCTTCGTCAATATCGCCCACCACCTTTACCGCAAGAATGAGATCTAAAAACTCTCTGGCATAGTCTTGCTCCGTCGCTGCAACTGCCCGCCGCACCGCCCCAAGTACAACTTCATCACCACGCAGCTGCACTTGCGGAAGTTCGACATCGAGTCTCTTTAGCAAGCTGGGAGCGATATTTCTGTGCAGCAAAACTGTCTCAACCGCATTGCACACGCTGGGACGCTGCACTTTGGCATTGGTAATGATCGCCATCGCCATGTCGATCTCGGCGGACTCATCGACATAGATGTGGCAGTTACCTTCCCCATCGATGATGTATGGAACGCTGGCGTGGCTCTTGATCGCCTCGATCAAGGATGGTCCGCCGCGAGGAATGAGGCAGTCGATATAGCCGGTGAGCTTCATGAACTCAACGGCGGTCTCGCGCGAGCCATCGGGCACCAGGGTGACGCTTTGACGAGGCAATGCCGCTTTAGCAAGGGCGTCGGAAAGAGCAGCGGCAATGGCGCGGTTTGAATTCAACGCGGCCGAGGAGCCTCGCAGAAAGGCCGCGTTTCCGCTTTTGATACAAAGCGCGGCGGCGTCAGAGGTGACATTGGGACGGTTCTCATAAATAATCCCGATCACACCTAGAGGAACCCTTTGCTTGCGAACTCGCAAGCCATTCTCCAAAGTATGCCCAGAGGTAACCTCACCGATGGGGTCAGCCAGGGCGACGACTTCGAGGATCTGGCCCGACATCGACAAAATACGTTGCCCATCGAGGGCGAGCCTATCGATTTGGCCCTCGGGGAGGCCCTCGTCGCGGGCCCGGACGATATCGCTGTGATTTGCACTGAGGATCTCATCAGAGCGGTGCCTGATACTCTCGGCCATAAACTCTAGCGCATCATTCTTTTGGTGGGCGGACGCTCTGGCTAGCGATGCCGCTGAGTCGCGCACTTGGGAAGCTAGCTCAATGAGACCATTGGGAGTTCCTGGTTGAGTTTCCATCACCTATCAGCCTAGTTAGCACCGATACAAAGAGGCTCGAAGAGGCCTACTCATGAAGCAGGATCATGTCGTCGCGGTGAATTACGATCGAGGAAAAGACACCGTCCGAGGCGTTCGGCCTCCTCAGCAGTTCCATCGCTACTTCTTGTGACCCAAGTCGCGTCAGGCCCTTGGCAACAACCTCACCTTCAGGACCCCTGACCTCAATGGCCTCCTCGGCAGCGAAGTTCCCTTGAGACTCTTTGACTCCAACGGCTAAAAGAGATGAGCCTCTTGAACAGATGGCGTCTTTGGCGCCGGCATCGATCTTGACGTAACCTCTCGAAGGCAATGCAAATGCGATCCAGAGCTTTCGGGCCGGTAGGCGCCTCTTACTCTTAGCAATCCAGGTCCCCACGCCTGGGACCCTCGCCGCCGCAGCGGTTATCGAAAACGGGCTCGCCGCTGCCGCGATAAGGGTCTCAACACCCGACCAGGCCGCGATCCGCGCCGCCATGACCTTGGTGGTCATTCCTCCGCTCCCCCGGTTGGTTCCTTTGCCTCCTGCCAAAGATGCCAGCTCGCGCGTGACTTCTTCGACCTGCTCTATCAGCGTCGCGTCATCGAAGCGACGAGGGTCGGCGCTAAAGAGGCCCTCCTGGTCGGTAAGGAGCACGAGAACATCTGCACCCACGAGTCCCGCTACCAGCGCGGCGATGCGATCGTTGTCCCCGAGACGGATCTCGTCATCGGCGACAGCATCGTTCTCATTGATAATGGGAACGATGCCGAGGTCGAGCATCCTTGTCAAGGTGGACTTGGCGGAGAGGTACTGCCTCCGCTCCATAAAATCTGAAGCTGAGAGCAAAATCTGGCCGACCCGAATGCCGCGATTTGCGAACTTTGTCGCGTAGGCGGCAATGAGCTCAACTTGGCCAAGTGCAGAAGCGGCCTGTAAAAGGACCATGTCGCTCGGGCGTTCTCCTCGTATTCCCAGGCGCCCCAAGCCAAGCGCGATCGCTCCCGATGTCACCAAGGCAACTCGATGTCCAGCGGCGCGGACCTCAAGGATTTGGTCGCATATTGAATCCAAAACAGCGTCACTGATCTGGAAGTTATCGTCGGTGACCGACGACGACCCCACTTTTACCACCAGATTCAACTTGCGATCACCTAGCCAGTCTCTTGCGGGCATGCTACCCGTCGCCGCCTAAAAATTCTCATCCACATCCGACACCGTCGCCTTTGGCCCAAGCGAAGGGCCACAGCGGCAATAGGGAATGCATCCACAAAGCTACCTAAGGATAGCCCTTTACGGTGATTTCCACCCAAGCCAATCTCTTGATCGGACTACAACGACACCACGATTAGCCATCGGGCGTGCCACATTAGCTGCTAGAGCGATTTCCACACTCACCTTTTGGGGTCCTTAGGGCCTCTAGAGTAACTCGGCCACCACGAGAGTAGCTCGCCAATACAATTCTGCTCGGTACCATCCTCAGGGTGGCTTTAGCGCGGCGGAGTTCGAGAATCTCGAGCGCTACTCTTGGTACCCGAGCGCTACTCTTGGTAATAGCTCAAAGCGAAGAGATTCAGGCTGGCGTTACAAACCAACTCCAGCGCCGCAGGCACCGTACAGGTCTCCATCCAGCT
>JAKASN010000349.1 GCA_021819025.1 Actinomycetes bacterium
GCCAAGCTCCGATGACTCCTCCCGCACCGGCGACGGCTTTAGCCAAGTCTTTGCTGATCAACCTTGGATGGTCATGTCCGGGGCTCTGGAGGTGGGTGTGCGAAATGGTGATCGGCACAGTGGAGACCTCGATTGCCTGCAGTGCTGTCGCTTCGGATGCGTGCGCAAGGTCGACGAGAATGCCGAGCCGGTTCATTTCCACCACGAGATCCCGCCCGCGCTGGCTGAGTCCATGGTGGGCGGGAGGGCTGGTTTGGAGGTCGCCAAAGGCGTTTGGGCGGTAGTGAACCAGGGTGATTGACCTGACGCCAAGTTTATGGGCCGCCTGGATCCGGCTAAGGTCTTCCTCGGCGAAGTCAGCGCCTTCGCAACCGAAAAGAAGGGCGGTTCGGCGCGTCAAATGCGCATTTACGATGTCTTCAGCGACGCTGACGATCGCGATTCCATTTGTGGCGGCGAACTTGGCCAAACCGCCGAGTTGGCGGAGGTGATCGCGGTGTGCCTCATCGTGGCCGAAGGCTCTAGCGGTGAAGAGCTCTCCTTTTTCGGTAAGGCCCAACACCCTGAGATCGGCGACAGTTGCGAAGTTGACCGCTGCCATTCCAGCAGCGGAGATCTCCTCGATAGCCCCAGCACAAGCCTCCATGCCCAAGATTCTCGTCAAGGGGTCAGAGTGGTCAAGGTCCAAGAGAAAGCTCCGCCCAGGGTGCGCGTGGAGATCCACCCAGGGACCTTTTGCTTGGTGTTCCGCCGCGTTAGCCATGGCTGTGCTCTTGTCCATTTCGATCTTTGCATCAATCGCTGCGCCGCGCCTTGGAGCGACAGATTCATAAGGTTCCTTAGCGTCTGGCGATATCATGGTATCTGCACCGATGCGCCAGCCATCCTCAGAAGACGCAATTGCTGATGCTAGCACGGAGATCGCGGCCCCAGCTTGGGCGGCGACGATCTCAAGGCTCGACCCGAAGACGAGCCCGGGCTGTCTTGGGAAATTCAGCGTCGCCCGAAAGATACTCCAAGTTCGCACGCCCCGACCGGAAAATTCAGGCAACTTTCCTGCTTAATTCATGGTCCGGCTAGTCGCCGTTTACCTTGGGCATCCAATCTGTGGGTGTGAACAAAACACCATCCCAGACAAATCCGCCAAGACCATCGAGACGCAGAGCCATCAGGAAAGTTCCCATCGTTATCTCGGTGCCCCTGATCCTTGCTGCTTGTGGAAGCGGGTCCGCGACCAATTCCACTTCGAACTCGGGGAAAGTCTCTTCCACCACCAAGGTTCCCTTGGTGGTCTATTCCGCCCAAGGATATGATTCGGCAATGACCGCCGCATTTCAAAAAGCTACCGGAATACCTACAACTTTGGTCGATGATTCCACCGGTCCCCTCTTGACGCGGGTAGAGTCCGAGGCTTCCAATCCGCACTGGGGAGTGCTTTGGGTTGACGGGGACGAAGCTTTTGCCGCTCTTGATGCCCAAGGGGCCCTCCTCAAGAACTGGGAGCCCAACGTCAACTGGACTTCTGCCGCCCGGGAGCTCTTGCCCAAAGACCGAAGTTACATCCCGACGGGTCTCACCATGGCAGGAACTTTGGTCTACTCCTCCACGACAGTTTCCCAGCCCCCTTCAAGCTGGGCTGGACTTCTTTCCAGCCAGTGGAAGGGTCAGATCGGAATGAACGATCCCGCAGTTTCTGGTCCCACCTTTCCTTTTGTCGCGGGGATGATGAACTATCTTGGCGGGGTGACCCGAGGTGAGAGCTTCTACTCCCAACTTAAAGCCAATGGCCTTCAAGTCTTTCAGACCAACGGCGATACTCTCCATGCCCTCGGCACTGGAGCGATAAAGCTTGCCCTTATCCAAAGCTCCGCTGGAATCGGGGCGTCAATCAAGGATCCCACCATCAAGACGGCGTTCCTCCCACCCAGCACGCTACTCCCCGGAGTAATTGGTATCGATGCCAAAGCGCCTGCTGCGGAGATCGCCGAGGCCAAGCAGTTTGTCAACTTTGTCCTCTCCTCGGCTGGGCAGAAGGTGCAGCTCTCGGGTGATCCGACCGGTGACTCGCTCTATTGGCCAGTTATCGCCGGCGTGAGCCCCGAAGCAGCTGTGCCAAGCCTTTCGTCGATCAAGTACCAGGTTATTGATCCTTACCGATGGGGCGCCCAGGAGAACGCCATCAACTCCTGGTTCACCAACAGCATCGTGAACTGAGCTGGTGGCGTCGATTCTTTTGCGGATTCCCGCTGTTTTGTTTGCCAGCGAGTTCTCGGTCCCAGGCGATGCTCTCAAAAGGCATTTTCCTGAAGCGCATCGCTTGGGGTGTGTCGGTGATAGATAGTCTCACCGAAGAGATTGAGGCCCTTAAGGAGCCCGAAAGAAGGACAAATCGCAGCCTTCCGCATGGCTCTTTTGGGGGTGTGCTGGTCGCGATATTGGTATCGCTGCTGCTGGCGGTTCCGGTACTGCTCTTCCTTCTCCAAGCTTTTTTTCCGGGATTGGGAAGTGGAAGCAGAGTCTCTTTTGGCCTTGGTTCCTTCGTCTACGCCGCCTCGGGCGATTCGCTTCGGGGTATTGTTGATTCCCTGGCGGTATCGATTATTGCGGCGATTATTGCCACCGGTCTCGGCCTGGTTCTAGCATGGCTGTTGCGTCGCAGCGATATCGGACTCAAACGGATTTGGTCCGCGCTCATCTGGTTTCTGCTTTTGCTTCCCACCTACCTCACCACCGAGGGTTGGCAGCGCCTTTTGGAGCCGAGCGGGGTGCTTGCCAAGGCTCACATCGACGCGTCACCGCTCTACCATGTGTTTTTCGGCCCGGCTGGAGTGGTATTTGTGCTCGGAACCGCTGGGGTGCCATTTGCGTACCTGGCAATATCGGTGGCGCTTTCCAACCTCGGTGCCGAACTCGAAGATGCGGCACGCGTGCATTCGGGGTCTCGGCTTGAGAGTGTGAAGATTCTCGTTCCGATTCTCGCCCCGGCGCTTTTATCGGCGTTCGCCATCGTCTTCGCAGAGTCGATGAGCGACTTCGGCGTCGCCTACACGCTCGCTTCAAATGCTCATTTTCCCATTGCCACCTACTCGCTCTACTCTGCGATCGACTCCATTCCCCTCAACTTTTCCGGGGCGGCCGCGATCGGCTGGCTTCTGGTAGCATCCGCGATGGTGCCGATACTGTTGCAGCGTCATCTCACCAAGTCTCGCAGTTATGCCGTGGTATCGGGGAGACGCCGCAACGTGAAGGTGACCCATCTCAGGGGCGGCTGGCGCCTGGCTGCTAACTCGTTCGTGGTGGGATTCTTTTCCCTTGCGGTTGGTGTTCCAATGCTAGGCATCGTTAGTGCATCCTTCCTGGCTGGACTGGGAACGACATTTGGCGCCACCTCGCTGACGCTGTCCAACTACACCCGGGTCTTTTCCTCAACGGTGTTCGGCTCTCCGCTGCACTTTTCGATGTGGATGTCGGTAGCGACTGCAACGGCGACGGTGGTCTTTGGCGCCTATCTCGCCCGCATTCTGGCACGAGGCAATCAGGGT
>JAKASN010000350.1 GCA_021819025.1 Actinomycetes bacterium
AATAACTGCCGGCGTGGACTCATTGAAGGCGCTTCCTTCGCAAAGGAGCGCATCTTGAAGTTCCGCGGGGCTCGCGGCCGAGAGGAAGATTCCAATTGAGCCGCCAATACGTGCGTAGGCTTGGAGCGTTTCGCGCTCGGGCATGGACGCCGAAGTCTTGGACGCGAGGCGGGTGAAGACTACCGACTGGGAAACTTTGGGAATGGTGAGTTCGCGGCCGATGCGTGCGGCGGTGGCAGCCACTGAGGTAACGCCGGGCACGATCTCAAATTCCAAGGAGTGGCGGAGGCATTCGTCGATCTGTTCTTGGATCGCACCATAGACGGATGGGTCTCCCGAATGCAGGCGAACGATGGATTTCTCGGTATTGGCACGGTAGATCGCCACCACGTCCTCAAGTGTCATGGAGGCTGAATCGTAGGTCTGTGGCTCATTTTGGCAATATTGCAAGAGCGCCTCTGGCACCAGCGACGATGCCCATATCACGATCTCGGCGGCTGCGAGTCGCTTGGCTCCCGCTACGGTAATGAGCTCAGGGTCGCCGGGCCCAGCACCTACAAAGCTGATCAATTCGACTCCTAGCGTCGAGGAAAACGGTAACAGGTGAGTCTAGAGTCCCGACGCCCGCGTTGAGGGCGTTCACAACGCGATGACCCGAGCAGTAGCTTGGCTAAGGACGCAGGGTTTCAAAAGTCTCGAGCTTGTAACCGCCTTCGGGATCGTCTTTGGCCTTGTAGAGCACCTGGTCTGCTCGCGCCAGCAGCAAAGCCCCAGTGCCATCGTCGGGGCTTGCGACAACGGCACCACAACTTAGTGGGGTGTCTTTGCCAACTTGATGCACGATACGATCCATGAGTCCGAATGCGCTATCGGGTTGGTCCAAAAGCGCGAGTACTACGAACTCATCGCCGCCCCAACGCGCCACCACGTCGAAGGGCCGCAGCGCTTCTTGGAGCTCCCTGGCGGTTTCCACTAACACCCGATCCCCGACGCTGTGGCCATAAAGGTCATTGATCTGCTTGAAGTCATTGAGGTCGACTATCGCCACTAGCACGTAGTGTCCTTGGCGCCTTGCCCTGGCCATTTCGCGATCCAAGGAGAGATCCCACCCTTTGCGATTGGCAATTCCGGTGAGTGAATCGGTCAAGGCGACGCGTCGGATCTGATAGTTGAGAAATCCCGTGCTGATCGAAGCGACTATCACCGTCGAGGTGGTGAGAATCCAATCGGCGAGTGGCGCGCTGGGCCGCTCGCCGTAGATAAGTGCCAAGCTATAACAGATGACCACGAAGGCGATTTGTGCAAGAGCTTCAAAGGTGGAGAGAAAGGCGAAGACGAATAACGCCACCCAGGCATAGAAGACCACGGCCATGACGGCGGGATCCGTCCCGCCTCCAGTGGCAATCTGGACGCTTACGACGACCGTAGCCACCGCGACAATGAAGTTCACGCCACGGCGCCCAATGCGATCTGAGCGCAGCAATAAGAGCGCCGAAATGGTGAGAAATGTGGCGTTGAGTGCCAAGTTGAGGTGGTACTGGAAGGGATCGGGCAACGCCAAGGTGATCGCCAGGCCAATCAGCGAGCCTGTCAAACAAAGAATTGAAACCCAAGTGCCAGCCGAACCCGTGGCAAGGGGAAGCGAGGTGGGTGAGTCTACGACCCAGCCAAGGAGGTCACTCCTTCGAACCCGCATCCAGGATTTCCGATTTTCAGCCATCGCGTCGTCTTCTTTGTGGTTCCGGGCTTGGGAGCCTGGAAGATCTTGCTTGGGTCGAGGTGAGGCGATCCTCCTCAGGCAACTATTGTTGACCCACAGAATGCCCCGGCGTCTCGGGGCCTAGCAATGCCTGTGCTTGCGCCCAGGCAAGAATAGTACAATTTCATCTGACTTCTAACTTCGGGCGGTTGAATTTGCACCTTTAGGCGCCTTTTTGCTCTGGCATAAATCTCGATGAGCTTGGGGCTTTGTGAGAGTTAAATAATATTGGCATAGTGCAAATCTTGGAGGGAACGCGTGCGTCGCTTGGTTGGTGTTGGAGTAGGACCGGGCGATCCCGAAATGCTAACTATCGGGGCGCTTCGACGCATTCGAGAGGCTGACCACGTGCTCGCGCCAACTATTGCAATGGATCGTGCCGGACGCGCTGAGGAGGTTGTCCGTGCTGCGGTGGGTGATCTCGTGGTAGATCGCATCGTCTTTGACATGGAAGCTGGCTCCGCGGGTCAGGCGCTGAGAAATACCGCAGCTGAACACGCTGCGCAAAGCGTCGCGGCAAAGCTCGCCGAGGGCGGAACAAGCGTCTTTATCACGCTTGGTGACGTCTCGCTCTATTCCACTTTTTATCCTCTCCAAAAGGCGGTGCGTGCAATTCTGCCAGACATCGTGGTGGAGATGGTGCCTGGAATAACCGCCTTTTCATACCTTGCGGCGCAGACTAGAACCGACTTGCTCGACAACAGCGAGCGCCTCTACGTGGTAGCGGTGCTCAACCAAGATGATTTGACACATTTGCGTCTGCTACTTAGCGATGCGCAGGCGAGTTTGGTCCTCTACAAATGTGGAAGACGCTTTGGCGCGGTGCGCGAGGCACTCGCCGAAGCGGGGCGTCTGGATTCGGCGATAGTCGGCGAGCAGATGGGGACGATTGCCGAACGTATCGCACCAGCCAAGGAGTTTGATTCGGCGGGCCTCAGCTACTTTGCCACCGTGATCGTCCCCGCGCTGCGAAGCTAACCGTCCTTGGCCTTTGCCGAGAGATAACGCCGCGCCGCGCCCAAGAAGCGCTGGGCGATGTCTTGAGACGATCCGAGATGGAGATGCAGATAGCTGGCGTAAAGCTTGGGACTTCCAAAACCATGGCCCCTCCCGGCTTCGTAGTCGTTGCTGAGAAGGTCGCCTGTCGGATCTGCAAGCGAATAGTGAAATTCGTGGCCGAATATCTTGGTTCGGGCCGGAAAAAGCAAACTTTCACGTTGGGATGTGGCGCGCTGATATCCTAGCGACAGGCGTTTTGTCATGTGGGTCGCCACGTCGAGTATTCCCAGGCCGGCTTTGCCGTCGATGCTTCGCCCGAGCAGCATTAAGCCGCCACACTCGGCCCAAATGGGAAGTCCTTGACGATGCATCTCTTTGAGTGCGGCTAGCTTGGGAAGGTTGGCGCCGATCTCGGAGGTGTAGAGCTCGGGGAATCCGCCTCCGAGGATTACCGCTGCAGCTCGTGGTGGGAGCTTTTCTGAAGCGGGATCAAAGCCAACAATTTCGCCGCCGGCTTCACTTAGGATGTCCAAGTTCTCCTGGTAGGTAAAGCTGAAGGCGGGACCTTGTGCCACGGCAATTACAATCGGCGCCGCGCGCGGCACCTCGTTTTGCGGCGCGGCGGGTACCTTCACAGCGGCAAACTCTCGTAGGAGTGCTTCTAGGTCGACGGCCTCTTTCATGGCTTGGCCGAGGTGCGCGATGTCCTGGTTGGCCTCGGCCAGTCGCGCCTCGCTGGGCACCAGGCCAAGGTGTCGCGACTCGAAAGTGGGGAGGGCA
>JAKASN010000351.1 GCA_021819025.1 Actinomycetes bacterium
GCGAATCGGCTCCGGTTACAGTCGAAGCATTGCGCGGGCACGAAGAGCACAAAACGGGGCGCGCAAAGACTACATTGAAGGCAAAACTGCTCATCACCGTAGCGTTGTTGGTGACCGTGGGCCTTGGCGTCGCCGACATAACCACATACACCTCGCTGCGATCTTTCCTCTTCGGCAAACTTGACCAGCAGCTCTCGTCGTCGATTGGCCCGACGGCACAAGTACTCTTCGCTGCCTACAACGGCGTCGACAGTGGTCGGGGGCTGTCGGCATTGGTTCCCGCAGGGTCCTGGGGGGAGCTAATCAGTCCCTCAGGTGCACGCTTTTCCGTAGCCTTCGTTCAGCCGGGACAGAGGCAGAATCCCCCTCCAAAGCTGTCGCTCGGGAGCGGTTCAAAGATCTCGATACCAGTGAATACCCCTTTCACTACCGTTTCGACCACCGATAGCAGTCTCAGGTACCGCATCCTGGCTGCAAAAGTCGGCTCCGGACGCCTCACGGTGATCTTGGCGATTCCCCAATCCGACCTGGAAGCTACCCTGGCACGCCTGGCCATCGTTACCGCACTGATATCCTTGGGTCTGCTCGTAGTGCTGATCGGATTGGGCTTTTACCTGATCGGTTTAGGGCTATCCCCGTTAGACCGCATGACCGAGAGCGCCGAACTCATATCCCAGGGAGACTTTACCAAGAGAATTTCGGCCGAATCGCGAGATGTCGAAGTTGAGCGGCTCGCCAACGCTCTCAATACCATGCTCGAGACCATTGGGGCAGCGATCGAACAGCGAGAAGCTTCCGAGGCCCGTCTCAAAAGATTCGTAGCTGACGCCTCTCACGAACTGCGAACCCCGCTCACCTCAATTCGAGGATACGCAGAGCTAATCGAGAGCGGAATCGTAGTTCGTGACGTGGATATTCAAGGCGCCGCTCAGAGAATTGCCTCGGAATCGGTGCGCATGGCCGGACTCGTAGAGGACCTCCTCCTCCTCGCGCGTCTGGATCAGGCTCGGCCACTCGCCAAGGAGAGAGTTGACTTATCCCGCATCGTGGCGGAATCTGTTGCCGATGCAAAAGTCGTGGAACCAGATCGCCCCATATCCGAGGAGATCGAGGCAGGAATTGAAGTGCTCGGCGACGACGCACGTCTCAGCCAAGTTGTCGGCAACCTCTTATCCAACCTCCGGGCACATACCAGCTCAACTACGCCAGCCCGCATCGCCCTCTCGCGCAGTGTCGCCGATTCCGGCGATGTTCTGGCCGTGCTGCGGGTCTCCGATGAAGGACCCGGGTTGAGCGAAGATCAGCTCCATCACGCCTTCGAGCGCTTCTACCGCGCCGATACCTCTCGCACACGCTCGCAAGGCGGAGCAGGACTTGGCTTGAGCCTCGTTGCCTCAATCGTGGAGGCACACGGCGGGAGTGCCTCGATAGCCTCCGAAGGTCCGGGTAAGGGCACTGAAGTGGAGTTGAGAATCCCCGTCGCCAACGTTGATTTGGCGCCGCTTCAGCTCGAATCAGCTTCGCCGATCGTACTCCCAGACCGAAATAACACCGAGAACGTAGACGGTTAAGAGATCTCCTCGAAGGGCCAAACTTGAGCTCAGCAACCCTAAGGGAGCTACCAAGTTCACTCTTCTGCTAAATTCACAATTGATCGTTATCGCCCACTCAACAAGCCGACCGAAATAACACCATGGGAACGCAATTGAACATATCCAAGAACCAATACTTACAGCACCTCGGCGAAAGCGTCGACCGCATTGAAGTCTTAGGTGACTCGATTCTCGACAAGAGGGTCCCGACATGCGGCGAATGGCGGGGCCTGCAGCTCATCGAACATCTCCGCGAGGTTTACGAGCGGGCGTCAGCGCGAATCGGCGCTAGCGAAAATCCGCAGATAGTTTTTGAAGCTGCGGATCCCGAAGAAGCCCTAGGTCGGCTACGTCGCAGCTTCGAAATCCTTTCCCGCCGTATCGATCAAGGTCGTCCAGAAGACCCGGCGTGGAATTGGACGGGAAAAGAGATGAATATCGCTTGGTTGGCTCGGAGGATGGCACATGAAACAGCTATCCATGCCACCGATGCTGCTTTGGCTGCCGGAGCAAAAGAAACGCTTCGACCGCAAAGCCTCTTCGATCCCACCTTCGCCTCCGACGGCATCGCCGAATTCTTCGAGATCGCCTTTGCCAGGCCAAATGTCCGCCGCAAGTCCCAAACAGAGATCAACACCATTCACCTGCATGCGACTGACATCAGCGACTGCGAGTGGACAATTACCTTGACCCCTCAATCGATCCAAGCAGAGAGATCCCATGCCAAAGCTGACGCCGCTTTGCGTGGCCCGGCATCTGGTCTCTACCTTTGGACTTGGAATCGCATTGGAATCCAGGGCATGGAAACCTTCGGAGACCCAGCGATTCTAAGTCGTTGGCACGAAGAAATAGCGATCTAGTTCCGATACACCAGCAGCTAGCCGATAGATCCATCCATCTGTAACTCGATGAGGCGGCTCCACTCCACCGCATACTCCATCGGCAAGGTCTTGGTCACCGGCTCGATAAAGCCATTGACAATCATGCTCATTGCAGCAGATTCTGAAAGGCCGCGACTCATGAGATAGAAGAGTTGGTCATCGCCAATCTTGGAAACAGTCGCTTCGTGTCCGATCTGGGCAGATTGCTCGGCGACTTCCATGTAAGGCTTGGTCTCGGAGATGGACTCGTCGTCAAGAAGCAGCGCGTCGCACCTCACGAAGCTCTTCGCTCCTGTCGCACCCTCATCAACGTGGACCAAGCCACGATAGGTAGTTTTGCCCCCATCCTTGGAGATGGACTTGGAAATGATTGTCGAGGTCGTCTCCGGCGCGCAATGCACCATTTTAGCCCCGGCATCTTGGTGCTGGCCCTCGCCTGCGTACGCCACCGAGAGAACCTCGCCCGTCGCTTTGGGACCCATGAGATAAACCGATGGATATTTCATAGTCAGCTTGGAGCCGATATTTCCATCGATCCATTCCACTCGCGCCTCCTCGTAAGCAACAGCACGCTTAGTCACCAAGTTGTAGACGTTGGAAGACCAGTTCTGGATGGTGGTGTAAGTGATTCGCGCTCCCGGCTTGGCGATCAATTCCACTACAGCGGAATGCAGGGAATCAGTACTGTAAACCGGAGCTGAGCAACCCTCGATGTAGTGGACCTTAGAGCCCTCATCGGCAATAATTAGGGTTCGCTCGAATTGTCCCATGTTCTCGGCGTTGATGCGAAAGTACGCCTGCAGCGGCATACCGACATCCACCCCAGGCGGCACGTAGATAAAGGAACCTCCCGACCACACCGCCGAATTCAACGCAGCGAACTTGTTGTCATTAGGAGGTATTACGGTGCCGAAATACTGCCGTACCAGGTCTGGGTATTCTCGTACCGCAGTGTCCATATCGCAGAAGATCACGCCGCGCTCCTCAAGGTCTGCGCGGTTTCGGTGGTAAACCACCTCCGATTCGTACTGAGCAGTCACTCCGGCAAGGTACTTGCGCTCAGC
>JAKASN010000352.1 GCA_021819025.1 Actinomycetes bacterium
CTGGTAGCAGGCTCCGGTGAGACCCGTGCGGTTTTGGCCGAGTCCTCGGATCCGCAATCCGCCGAGGTGCTCGGTACCGTATTAAATGTGAAGTAGTTTTTGGACTGTTAGGTGCTGCTAAAGGTGTAACTCTCAAAAGACGACTTTTGAAAAGAAATATTGCGATGTAGGATATTGCTTAAAGGTAAAGCGGTTTTAGACGGCTTTACCGGGGCGTTGGCTTCTAAGGAGGAGAACGTGCCTCTTTCTGAGCATGAGCAGAACATTCTGCGTGAAATAGAGAAAAACTTTTACGAGTCCGACCCCGGCTTTGCCGCCCGCGTACGTGAAGAGACGGTATACAAACACGCCGGACGCAACTGCAAGTGGTCGGCGCTCACTTTCGTGCTCGGCCTCGCTTTCACTGTGCTCACTTTCTCAATCTCGGTTTTTCTCGGCGGTGCCGGTTTTGCGGTAATGCTCCTCTCCGCGGTGGTCTTTGAGCGCAACTTGCGTCGTTTGGGCAAAGCAGGTTGGGCAGACCTCACCAGTCGCCAAAAGAGTAGTGCCAAGCCCGGCCAGAATGCCAAAGACATTGGCAATAAACTTCGCAAGCGCTTCGGCTCCAAGGACAACTGAGTCATCCTCCGCCCAATCGGCGCTAGCTGGGCTTTGTTTGTTGGTAATTTTTGATCTGGCGCGCGCTGCGTTATTGAGATAGCTTCTTTGGCATGGACATGAATTATCCTTCCCAAGCCGAAGAGTTCCGTGGCGAGGTGGTGGCTTTTCTTAGCGCGCACTTACCCAGGGACTGGCACGGCACCGGAGCCCTCACCGAAGCAGAGGTTCACGCCTTCACCGACTCTTGGCGCGAAGTCCTCTACGAAAACCACCTCCTGGCGCTTTCCTGGCCCAAAGAGTACGGCGGGAGTGGGCGGAGCTGGCTGGATCAAGTGGTTCTGGCTGAGGAGTTTGCCAAGGTGGGAGTTCCCACTGGAGGGCCAAACGACGGATTTGGGATCCAGATGGTGGGAAACACCATCTTGCGCTGGGGTACCCCCGAGCAGAAGGCCCACTTTCTTCCCCGCATCCTCTCTGGGGCCGACCGTTGGTGTCAGGGCTATTCCGAGCCCAATGCCGGGAGCGACTTGGCCAATCTCGGTACCAAAGCGGTGCGCGATGGGGACGAGTGGGTGATCAACGGACAAAAGATTTGGACCTCGGCGGGACACCTCGCCAACTGGATCTTCACCTTGGTGCGCACCGACCCGGACGTCCCCAAGCACAAGGGGATTACTTTTCTCCTCGTTCCCATGGGCCAGCCTGGCGTCGAAGTGCGGCCGATCCGCATGATCTCGGGCGATTCGGAGTTCAACGAGGTATTCTTTACCGATGCCCGAACCGATATCTCCAACGTGGTGGGCGAAGTTGGCGCGGGTTGGACGGTGGCGATGACGCTGCTCGGCTACGAACGCGGTGAGGCCGCCGCGACCTTGGCGATTCGCTTTCGCACTGAACTCGACCGGCTCATTGAACTGGCTCGAGAGACCGGCGCTAACAAGGACCCCTTGTTCCGCCAGCGCATCGCCTGGTGCTACTCCCGGGTCGAGGTGATGCGCTATCTTGGGCTGCGCACCTTAAGCACCCTGCTTGCTGGAAATGAGCCCGGTCCGGAGTCTTCCATCGCCAAGCTCTATTGGAGCGAGTACCACCGCGTCGTCACCGAGCTGGCGGTGGATATCCTCGGAGCCAAGGCGCTCAGTCCCACGGGAAGGCGGCCCTCGAGTGCATTTCGGACCGACGACCCCGGGGCGCCAAACTCCTCCAACTCCTGGGACATGACCTTTCTCAACGCCCGTGCCGGAACGATTTATGCGGGAACCTCCCAGGTGCAGCGCAATATCCTCGGCGAGATGGTACTGGGGTTGCCCAAAGAGCCCCGTTCCGATGGCGGTCCCTGGTCCAAAATACCCCAGAGCGTCAAGTAAGGGCTTGGCCCAAAGACAATAGAATCATCGCTAGTGGCTAAGAATTCCTCGTCTTTTCAGGTTTCCAAGGTGCCTCGGCGCGCTGAACTGAGCTGGCGCAACGGGGCGCGCATGGTGATCTGGATGGGCGTGGCGACTGGGGTAGTGGCGCTTCGGCCCGGGCTTTGGTTGATCGCTTTGCGCCAGCTGCGGGCATTTGCGCGCCAACGCTGGTACGCCAAAGCTCCTTTCTTGCCCATTCCCGATTTGCGCTATATGCAATTTCGCATGGAGACGGTTTACGGTACCCCCGATGCTCTCCCTCCGAGCCGCGATTTGGTGGAATATCTTCTTTGGTGTCGTCTTCAGCGAGGTCTCTGGGTATAGAATTTTCTTAACGTGTAGTTTGGTGGAGATCGCCAGTGGTGCCTCGACAATTGCTCATTCCCAACAGTTGCCCCTCGGGTTCCCAAGCTGACATGCGTCGCACGCTGCGCCTCGACGAGCTGAGTAGCTAGCATGGTCAAGGCGCTCGTACTAAATGCAAGTTACGAAGCGCTATCTGTTGTCTCGAGTCGTCGTGCCTTGGCTTTGGTGCTTTGCGAGAAGGCCGAGATCGTCCATGACACGGGGAGCTACTTTCACTCTGAACGCGAGGCGTTTCCCGAGCCTTCTGTGGTGCGGCTCCTTTACTTTGTCAAAGTGCCTTTTCCCCGGCGGGTTGCGCTCACCAAGCGCGCCATCTTTGCCCGGGACAGTTACCGTTGCCAGTACTGTGGCGCTCCGGCAGAAAACGTCGACCACGTGGTGCCTAGGTCCCGCGGCGGCCCTCACTCGTGGGACAACGTAGTAGCTTCGTGCAAGCCCTGCAATGCGCGCAAGATGGATCGCTACCTGCATGAGACGAACTTTGTCCTCAAGCGCAAGCCGTCCCAGCCACGTGCCAAGGCATGGATCTGGCTCTTGGGAAACCCGCGTGACGAATGGTTGCCCTATATCGGCGAGTCCTCGCTCTCTGCCTAGAGTCCTGTGTGCCCTGGGGCAGGATTGCTTGCGGAGGCCTTGGTAGCTCTTTGAGGAGCCGAGATAGTTTGTTTCCCTTTGTGATAGCTCGGCTCTGGGGCCCTTGGTGAGGTCATTGGGTGAGCCCGGTGCCCGGGGGAGCGCCCAGCAAGTGTTAAGCTGGTCTCGGGCGCATATTTTGGAGCGACGCAGGGATTGCTTGTGTCTGGCTACCAAGGGGGGCATTTGCACTCGAAGTTTGAACCACCGGTTTCGCCAGAAGTCTACGGAGCTTTTGTGGGCGAGGTTGCCGAGGATGTCACCGCAGAACTCGATCGCCAATCGCGCCTCAGCCGTGTCGGATCGTCGCAAAACTACCTCGAGCGGGAAAACTACCTCGAGCGCGATGCCGCGACGCGCGCCTTGGTGGTAGAGATTTGTCAAGTCGCATCGAACCCCAAAGACCAAGTGGTCGCAGCGACGCATCTTGCCAGAGAGTATCACCTCAGCGGAGCCACGCCTCGCTGGGCGCTAGGATTGGGCGCGATCCTCGAGGCCGCGCTCATCAAGATC
>JAKASN010000353.1 GCA_021819025.1 Actinomycetes bacterium
TCCGAGAGACGGGCCACGACACCCAACACCGGGGAGCGCCGCGATGAGCAACTTTACCTCGATAGAAAAGATTCTTGACAACCCCTCGCCGATTGTCGCGCTGCGCTGTCGCTTCCTCCAGGTGACGTATCCGCGCAACTTCGACGCCGCCATGGAAGTCTTTGGCCCACGCAAAGTGGTGCGAGCTCCACTCGCGTTACGGCCCTGGTACTACGTGGTACGCATGTTGATTTACCCTCCCGAGGAGCGCCACCGGCGACCGCTGGAGGACTACACCATGCTGCGCATGCAAGCCAACCTAGAGTGGCCGATGCTCGAGATCTCCGACCGCTATGGGCCCCCTCGATTCAAGCTCGGTTTCAATCTTGCCGATGGCGGCGCTGCAAGATCCCTCTCGGGTCCCGCGCTCAATCTCCTCCTGTTCCGCGCCTTCATCAATCCAAGTTGGCTCTTCGTCAACTGGGAGCTCACCGAGGTGAGCTTCACAGGTCACAGCAATGGCCCACGCTATCTTGAGCTATCGCTGCGCTGTCGCATCCAGCGAGGGCAACCTGTCGCGGGTGGGGTGATAAAAGCGGATCGCATCGAGCTGCGAGTCGACCGGGCGCTCGGCCTCGTCACCGCGAGAGTTGCCTATCTCAATGGCTATGTGGTGGAACGAACCCGGGTGGTGGGGATCAGCCGTTTTGAGCGGGGATAGCCTCATGGGATCCAAACTCTCTTTAGGCAAGGGCGACAAAGCCCGCCGCGCAGGCCCCGAAGCGCCTCTGAAGACTCCAGAGGGAGCGCTGGACGTAGACTGAATCCTAATCATGCCCAGTTGCGCCGCGCTCATTCTCACCGGTGGTTCATCCACTCGGTTTCACAAGGACAAGCTTTCAGCACCGCTGCTGGGTGCGAGAGTCGTTGATCGCGCCATCGCAGCGGTCGGTGAACTCGACATAGATGCCTTCGAGGCCGGACCCGGATACAGCAAGTTCGTGCGCATCGCCGACACAGAGGGCTCCAACCCGCTCGCCGCGATAGCAAAAGGATGGCTGGGAATTCGAAGCGCCGCAGCGAATCCCCCCCAAAGTGTGCTCGTGGTCTCTGGCGATCTCGGCAATATCGATGCGCGCACCTTGAGGTTCTTGGCTGGCTTCCCCGGCTCCTTTAGCGTGGTACCCGACGACGGAAACTTCCAGCTGCTATGCGCGCGCTGGGCTAGCGACGCCTTGTGGCGCGCGGTAGAAATCGCAGCAGAACACCGGGTCTACCCAGTGCGCACGGCACTTGGCGACAAGCAAGTGACCTGGAAGGACACGAGGTGGCGGGAAATGGGAGTCATTTCGCCATTCTTCGACGTTGATACCGGCGAGGATCTAGAAATTCTCCGCCAAAGATTGGAGAGCCAGTGAGCATCAAGGTTGAGGGAGAGATCAGACGCCCCACTGCAGCGGCGATGGTGCATACTTATCGAGAGGGTTTCGGGCTGCGTTCCAAGTCCGACACTCTCATTACCGAAGAACCCTTGGAGTTGCGCGCCCATGGCCCCGGACAGGATCCCGTCGCGGTGGCCACCATCATGCGGACCCCGGGCGCGGACTTTGAACTCGCGGTGGGATTTCTCCTCAGCGAAGGCGTCTTGGCATCCAAGCAAGACCTCGCCACGGTTTGCTACTGCAACTTGGATGGCCTGGAGGAGCAGCGCTACAACGTGGTCACCGTCGAGCTGCGCATCCCTTATCGCCCCTTGCGCGAGCGCGAGACTACCGTGGGCTCATCCTGTGGGATTTGCGGCACCACCACCATCGACCAGATCGAGAAAGATCTCACCCCCATCGACTCTGGTCTCGTGGTAAGCGCTGACGTCATCAGGCGTGCCCCCGACGACTTGAGGCGGCGCCAGAAGCTCTTTGCCAAAACCGGTGGAGTGCACGGGGCGGCGATCGTGGATGGCAAGGGGGCCACCCTGTACACCAACGAAGACGTCGGGCGGCACAACGCCCTTGACAAGGTGCTCGGCAAAGCCCTCATGGAGGCCAAGCTGCCCCTCAGCAACCACATCGCGGTGTTGTCGGGCCGCATCGCCTTTGATATGGTACAAAAAGCCGCCATTGCTGGCGTACCAGTGGTGGTGGCGGTGGGAGCGCCGACGAATCTCGCGGTGAACCTCGCCGAGCGCAGTGGAATTACCCTATGCGGCTTCACCACGCCACAGCACTTCAACATCTACAGCCACCCCGAAAGAGTCTCGCTGAGTTAGTGCGGCCCGCTTCGACGAGCCACACTGCGTCGCGCAGCAAAGTGCCAGCGAGCCAAGGCGAAGCGGCGCCTCGCGCTAGCACCCCGAGATGTCGCGACGGCGCGCCAAGGTCGTGGCAAGCAATGAGTCGCCAGTGCCTGGTTAGCATGGAAAGCTCGCCAAGGCGATTCCTCGCCCTCGGCGACAACACAGGCAGTGAGAGTTGATCGTTGCGCCGGGGGATTCAACGAGTGCATCGAGGGACAAGAATGCGCCGAGGTTGCAAAAGAAAATGAAAATATCTCCACCTTGGAACGCACAACTACCTCACGCGGGGTCTTCGAGGTTGGCCAACAAGCCAAGGTAATTTGCCCATCGCAATGCCGAGCGCAAAGCCATGTAGGGCTCTTCTCAAGTGCGAAAGACCCGGGAACTATCCAAAGAGCGCCTAAGGTCGCAGCGGCGGCAACTTTGGCCTCTAAAGAAACCTGAGCTGTGGCTCGGGGTGGTACCTGCAAGCATGTCGCCACCAAGAACAGGTAGATGATCGGCACGAGATCTAAGAGCTGATCGCAGAAGTCCTCCCAGCCCAGCTGCGCCCTAGCGCCTCAAGAGAAAAACCCAAGCAACACCACGAGAGATACCCTCCACGGATTCCTAGCGGCGCTACTACCGGTCAAACCGTCTTGGCGCGGTCTCGCTCAGCAAAGCGCCGAAGTTGAGCGAAGCAACTTATCCGCCCACTCGTCGCGGGCAAAGGGTCAAGAGGCGACGGCGAGCTTGCGTTGCTGGCGGCGCATGCGCCGAATCACTCGACGCTCTTCCTCGTCCTTGCCACCCCAGATGCCGTACTCTTGATTGGTTCGCAGCGCGAACTCGAGGCACTGCATCGCGACCGGACAGTGGCCACACACCATCTTGGCCGACTTGATCTGTAGTTCAGCGTCGCCGGTGACACCTACGGGAAAGAACAGCGCCGGATCATAGTCCTTGCACGTCGCCCTAGGGCGCCAGTACTCGTAGTTCCAAGTCGCCTGCTTCATCGTCTCCAACTCAACAACCTCCGGAATTGGCCCCAAACCAAACCTTCAGCCCATTGGCTACCCTTCAACCCCCCGGCCAAAAAGCTACCCAGCTTCTCCGGCCACCCACCTTGGGAGACCGATCTGAGAACTCTGCTACCAACATCAAAACAAAAACGACACGCCATTCGGTAGGGCCCCAGAGGAGATTCGCACCGCATCGACGTCGCCAATATCTCGACAACTTGATAATACAAGTTCTAGTACAAGTT
>JAKASN010000354.1 GCA_021819025.1 Actinomycetes bacterium
CAGCCACCGCGCGCCAAGAGGCTCACTTGGTCGAACTCCACCTATCCGGCCAATACACCAGCGCAGAGCTGGCCGAGCTCTTCTCCGTGGCGCGTTCTACCGTGTATCGGGCAATCGAGCGGGCAAAGGGTGGCGTCAGCGAGGCGAGCTAGCGCCAGCGAACTCCACCTCTGATCCGGTTCTGCGCATCCGTATCGCGCGCATACATATTCGCCATGATGGGAAAATCGCACGCAGCAATGGGTTTGGCAGCCGGAGCCGGAATCGGCCTCGCCGTCTTTGGCCTCAACTCTTCCACTTGGCTGATACCGGCGGTGGCGGTATGCGGGGCGGCGGTGCTTCCCGATATCGACGAGCCGGGGTCCTCGGTATCGCGGGAGTTCGGGTTGGTGAGCCGGGGCTTCTCCGTTGTGATCAACAAGATCGCCGGGGGGCACCGCAAGCTCACCCATTCGCTCTTGGGCCTGGCGATGGTGATGGCCCTCCTTGGTCTGTCGGCGCGCGGACGCGAGGGTTCCGCGATCCTCTTCGGGTTGCTCGCTGCCAGCGCCTGGCGGATCGTGATCCCCTGGTGGTTCGGACTCCGGCATCTCTTCGTGCTCGCGGGAGCTGGCGGCGGATGGTATTTCTACCACAGCCATCCATTTGGCGGGCTCTGGCTCGTCGGGCTGGTGGGCGCGGGCTGGGCGGTGCATCTGCTCGGCGACTATCTCACCAGAGGGGGGATTCCTTTGCTCTATCCGCGAGGGTCCGGGTTCGCTTTGCCGATATTTGGCTCCACCGGGTCCGGCCTTGAAACCGCCTTCGCGGTTCTTCTTTACGTCGGGGTGGGATTGACGCTCGGTCTGTGGTTCTCGCACTATTCCCAGCTGGTCAGAATCAGCCATATCGTGCCGGTTGGGATCAGACGGTGGTGGTAAACACGGTGGAGTCCGGCTTCGATGTCGAGATAGCGCTTCTGGCGGCGATCTGCGCGGATGGCGATGTTGTCTTCGAGGTGGCGGACATCGTCGCTCCTGGTGATTTCGCCCAGCCTGGGCATGGCCTGATCTATGTGGTTCTGCGCGAGCGCGTGCTGGACGAGCTCCCCAATGACACCGTCAGCGTGGTGGCCGATCTGCGGGGACGCGGCAAGCTCGAAGAAGCCGGAGGAGCCGAGGGCGTCAGAAAGATACTCGAGGCGAAGTTCGGTACTCCGGGCTCGGCGAGGCACTACGCCCAGGTGGTGGGCGAAGCATCCAAGCGCAGGCGGGTTGCCTCAATCAGCCAGAAGCTGTCCGACCAGGCGCGCGGTAGCGGGGATCTCGGGGTTCTCGCCACCATGTTGGACTCCGCGATGGCGGGATTGTCGGGGGACGGGGCGCGCTTTGTATCGCGGATAGGCCCGGCGGCTGACGAGGTTCGCGCCAGGCTGGTCGCGATGCGCAACGGTGAAATTACTCTCGATCTGCTCAAGACCGATTTCCGCGATCTCGATGCGGTGGCCAAGGGTTTGCGTGCGGGGCAGCTGGTGATCATCGGCGCCCGGCCTGGAATGGGAAAGACGGCATTCGCTCTGGCGCTCGCGCTGCGGGCCGCTGTGCACAAGGGCAAGCGGGTGCTGTTCTTCAGCTTGGAGATGAGCGTGGAGGAATTGAGCGAACGGGCGGTCGCGGCGGGGGCCAAAGTCGATCTCTCCCGGCTGCAAAGCGGGGAGCTGGATTCTGGGGAGCTGGGGCACGTGGATCGCGCCATCGGAGAGCTTCGCGATGCGGATCTCATCCTCAATGCCGACCCCATGGTGCGGGTCGGCGATATCCGCCTCGCCGCACTTCGCGAGCGCGCACGTGGCGGGATCGCGCTGATCGCGGTCGATTACCTGCAGCTGATGAGTGGCGCGGCCAAATCACGTGGCGCGGAGAACCGCCAGGCGGAGGTGGCTGAGATCAGCAGGAGCTTGAAGTTGCTGGCGAGGGAGCTTGAAGTGCCGATTATCGCACTGAGCCAGTTGTCGAGGAACCTGGAGAGCCGCCACGACAAGCGACCGCAGCTCTCGGATCTGCGCGAAAGCGGCGCTCTGGAGCAGGACGCGGACCTGGTGCTGTTCTTGTACCGCGACGAGCTCTACGACGAGAATTCCCCCAGCAATGGACTTGTCGAGGTAATCGTGGCCAAGCACCGCAACGGGCCGAGTGGCAAGGCGGTGCTGTTCTTTGAACCGGAGTTCATGCGCTATGGCGATCTCCTTCATGCGCGCGACGTCATCGGGGTCAACTATCGCATCGAGAGCGGGCCGAGCGGCGATGTCGGAGACACTGGCCAAGTCGTGGCAGATGGCGAAGAGGACGGCGACTACGGGACCCTGTGGGGGTCGCAAGACGTGGACTTTTAGCTGGGGCCTTCCAGCCGATTGCCATTGGCCGTGGCGAGAGGCCGACCTGAGGAGGTAAGGGTGACCGCAGAAAACCCACGCACTCGTACTCTCGGCCATACCGAGCTTTCGTATCGGCCAATGACAGCTGAGTTCTTGTCGTTCTATGAGTGGCGTAGGAGCCAATCAGCGCCTTGAGTGGTCGAGTTTGGGCTGGCTGGCACGCCAGAATGCTAGGACGGATCTCCCCCCTGGTAGTTGAACTGGCAGTCGTAGGAAGCGTCGCTTGTCGGCACTCCTGCGGAAGGAAGCAGCCAGTGAAGGTAGCTGTTGCAGCCATCGAGGATGATGCTGCGGTTCGAGATGGGAGCGTTGATCTTTGCTCCGATGCCGAGCGTCGACTGGTAGTAGCCGCTCATTCCTTGAGCCTGCTGTGGCGCCGAGGTGACGGTAACGGTGGCATTGGTCCAGTCGGGTGAGGCGACTCCCGTGAAGGTGAAGACATTCCCGACATGCCCGTCTTGGTAGATGAAATAGAGCTCCCCAGCAAAACTCTGCCCGGAGACTGCCGTAATTTGAAGGGTGTAATGGGGCCCATTCCACGGCGGACCACTGGAGTACGATCCGGGTTGACCCTGAAGTGATGGCCCGGTCTCACCGGGCCAATGCTCCACATAGTCCCCCAGGGGAAGATTGGCGTTGCCGGATCCGACGTCTTGAGCCGCAGGGAAGGACCGCGACATCTGGCCCGGCGCTACATAGAAGGTGGTATGCGGCCTGGCTGGGGCGAGCGTACTTGTCGTCGCAACCGTACCCGGCTTGGCGCCACTCGTGCTCTTGAGGTGGCCCAGGCCCAGCAGCGCGGTAGCGACCAACAGGATCGCAGCAGCGATCGCGACGGGAATCACCACCCTCAGGCGCTGCTTTGATTGCAAAGAGCGGTTCCGCTTTTGGCTTTTGGCCATAACCTTGTTCCTTTCTCAGCACATGTAGGAGAAGTTTTTCGAGCCCCACCCGCTGTTGCCAACGGCGGTTGCCAAGTTGACGCACTGCTGGTAAGGGTCATTCGATGGGTTGCGAAGGACCGTCAGTATTGGACCATAGTTCCCTATCGCTCCGTAGAAGGTTGTATCAGCCGCATCGATGCCC
>JAKASN010000355.1 GCA_021819025.1 Actinomycetes bacterium
CATGCCAGATTTGATGGCGGCCCTAGCTGCACTGAGCGAAGCCGAGCTCTTTGACTATCAGCTCGAGGTCACCGCGCTTTACCACCTTCGCATGGCCGCCCTTCATCTGCTCGCCAAAGGCGCAGTGCTTCCCCAGGTCTTTGCAATCCCCCCGGATAAGGTGGGCCTTCGCTGGCTCGGGGCGTCGGTGGACGCGTCGGTGGAAGCGTTGATTTCGGAGCTCGGCGAGCTGATTCCCAAGGGGCTCGTGAGCTACGGAGCAAGCGCCACCGCAAAGCAACTCGAGGGCGCGACCCAGGCCGTGACGCTGCTCAGCGTGGTACTTGACGAACTGGTCACAGAGTTGGGGGATGTCGGGGCCCGGACTGGGGCGAGTGGCGGAGTTCTCGAACTCTTCTTTGGGGGCCATCGCACCAGCTTCGTGGGACCTGGTGAGGGTGAGATTGCCAGCGGCATTCAGATCTGGCTCGCGAGGTTTCATCTCGGCGAGCGCGAGCACTCTTTGGTGATCTGGCTTGAGGAACGAAGCGAGGCTTTCGCGCTCTCCATCGGCGTGGTGGCGCGCCGAGCTGCGCTGGAGGTTCCCACCCCGATCTCAGCGGTGATGTCCGAGGCCACTTGGAAGCCGAAGCGCTATTCAGTGCTCCAGGACGTCTCGCTCTTGGCTGAGTACTTGCCGATGCTCGATGACTACTTGAGCGATGGCGGCAGGGTTCCCATCGCCCTTGATGCGGGATCTCTCGCCGAGTTCCTCTTCGATACCTTGCCGGTAATGCGCATCCTCGGCATCCGCACCATCGTTCCCAAGGGGCTCGACTCGCTGGTGGTGCCGCGCCTTTCCATGGCGATTGCCGGCGCTCCCGGCCCCTCGATACCATCTTTTGGCGCAGCCGATCTCTTTGACTTCGACTGGAAGATCGCCCTGGGCGACGTTCTTATGAGCGCGCGGGAGTTCGAGGAGGCGCTCGGCGAGGCACGCGGGGTGGTGAAGTTCAAAGGGCTCTACGTCTACCTGGATCCGGCCGAGATCGAGCGGCTGCGGGCGCAGCTCGAAAGTAGCCGCGTCCGAAATGGCCGCGAGCTGCTTCAAGTAGCACTGGCCGGTGAATTTATGGGGACCCCCGTCGCGCTCGATGAGCGGGCGCGCTCGCTCATCGATGAGATGACCAGGGTCGATGCGATGCCGGTTCCCGACGGGCTCGCTGCCGAGTTGCGGCCTTACCAGCAAAGCGGTTTCGCTTGGCTGAGCCGCAACATAGCGCTCGGATTCGGCAGCGTCATTGCCGATGATATGGGACTCGGCAAGACGGTGCAAGTCATCGCGGCACTTGCCAAGCTCAAGGAAAAAGGTGAGCTTGAAGAGGCTAAAGCGCTGGTAATTGTGCCCACCGGCCTGCTTACGAACTGGACGATGGAGCTCGCCCGCTTTGCGCCGAGTCTTTCCACCGCGGTGTTTCACGGCAGCGCTCGGGAGATTGCCGAGGAGCTCTCCGACGTCTTGATCACCACCTATGGGGTGGCCCGCACCGACCTTGCCAAGTTGAAGAAGCGCAGCTGGCGAATCCTGGTCATTGACGAGGCGCAGAATATCAAGAATCCCACCGCCGCCCAGACCAAGGCGGTCAAAGCGATATCCGCGGAGTCGTTCGTGGCGATGACCGGTACTCCGGTGGAAAATCGCCTCTCGGAGTACTGGTGCATCATGGACTTCGCCAATCGCGGTTACCTTGGGGGGCTCACCGCTTTCAACAAGGACTTCTCGGTGCCGATCCAAAGTCATCACGATCCCCTGGTTACCGAACGCTTTCGCCGCATCACCGCACCGTTTCTGCTCCGGCGCCTCAAGTCTGACAAGACCATCATCAGCGACTTGCCCGACAAAGTAGAGAGTGATCGCTACTGCGAGCTCACCAAAGCCCAAGTTGCCCTCTATGAATCAGTGGTGCGCGAAGGCATCGATGTCATCGCGGGCACCTCAGACACCTTCAAGCGCCAAGGCCTGGTGCTGCAGATGATCATGGCGCTGAAACAGATTTGCAACCACCCCGCGCAATATCTCAAAAGCTCCGACCGCGATCCGAGTCTCTCGGGCAAAGGGGACCTTCTCTATGAATTGCTCGAGCCCATCTACGCCAGTCACGAAAAGGTTCTCATCTTCACGCAATTTGCCGAGATGGGTGCGATCCTCTCTCAATGGATCGGTGATTGGTTCGGTCGCGAGCCCCTCTATCTTCATGGCGGCGTGAGCCGGGCCAAGCGTGACAACTTGGTGGAGCGCTTCCAGAACGACCGCACCGAGCGAACTTTTCTCCTCTCGCTAAAAGCAGGTGGCACCGGCCTCAACCTCACCGGGGCGAACAACGTGATTCACTTCGACCTATGGTGGAACCCCGCCGTGGAGGCCCAAGCCACCGACCGGGCTTATCGCATCGGCCAGAAGCGCAACGTTCAGGTGCACCGTTTCATCACCAAGGCCACTTTCGAGGAGCGTATCAACACCATGATTGGCTCCAAGAGGGAGTTGGCCGAACTCACTCTCGGGGCGGGAGAGACTTGGATCGGAAACCTCAACAACGACGAACTCAAGGAGGTATTTGCCCTGCGCTCCTAGCCCGGGCTCTTTGCTTGGCCGATGGCTACCTTTCGCGCCAGCCTTTTCGGGGCTGGCGCCTCTCCTGGGGGAGCCCCATCGAAAAAAGCACCAAGCGAATTGCATGCCAACTCGCCTGGTCCAATGCCACAGATGATCATGGGTCGGATGGCTCGCATCGGCGCGCGAATAACCTTGGCATGGGTGGGGCTCGCCTACTTGATGGGCTTGTGCCAGGTGGGATCGGCGGTGGCCACGACTACGTCGGCCCGATTCCAGCGTGCGGCTATTTGTCGACGCTCAGATTTCCAGCCGGTTCGCGCCAGCGCCATCTCAAAGTACTTGGCATCAAAGCCCAATTCCAGCCAGCCATATGACCTTGTCGACCAGGCCGACATGCCATCAAGGCGGGGCCCCCAGGGGTAGTCCATTTTTTGGATCGGCTCGCAGGCAAAGAAGATTTTACCGCCGGGAGCCACGATATCGTGGAGCCCTTCGAGCATCGCGAGGTGATCAGAGCAGTGATGGAAGCTTTCAAAGAAGATCGCTGCAGCGAAGGGCTCGGCGGTAGTGAAGCCGAGCATGTCGGTCTCGACCACGGTGAGCTTCGATGGTTGGGGGCACCGCTCCCGCAGGAGTTGGCAGAACTGTTTTTCTACCTCCACCGCGGTAACTACAAATCCGGTGGAAACGAGATCCGAGGTTAAGTTTCCCCAGCCCGGCCCAAACTCCACCAGCCTCGCTGGGGGGATAAGCCCTCCGGACGGCTCTCCGATACAGCGCATGAGGTGCCCGCGTGCGACAAGGTCCTCACCTACGATTGCCGCGGATCCTGTTTCGAAGGGGAAGGGGCGGAGGATGGCTTGTGGGAGGTCGAAGGGCGAGGCCTCGTTGGCGATGCTGTAGTGG
>JAKASN010000356.1 GCA_021819025.1 Actinomycetes bacterium
TTGGCGGATTGCTCGGGGTATCGCGCGGGTCGGCTCAAGAGCCCCGGATGGTGAAGATGACCTACACCCCGAGAGCAGGATCGGAAAAGATCATTGCTCTGGTTGGAAAAGGCATTACTTTTGATTCAGGTGGCCTGAATATCAAGTCCTTCGATGGCATGAAGACCATGAAGACCGATATGGGAGGAGCCGCAGCGGTACTGGCCGCGATGGGCGCACTACCTGTACTCGAGGCCAATGTCAAGGTGGTGGGTTTCATGATGCTTACCGAGAACCTTCCCAGTGGCACGGCAACCAAGCCAGGCGATGTACTAGTGACGCGCTCGGGAAAGACCATCGAAGTTCTCAATACTGATGCCGAAGGACGCCTCGTCCTTAGCGATGGGCTCACGCTGGCGGTGGAAGAATCGCCGGACTACATCGTTGATCTCGCGACGCTCACCGGTGCCTGCGTAGTGGCCCTTGGAAACGAGATCGCTGGAGTGCTTGGTAACAGTTCTGAGTTGATTGCGGATCTCGCCTTCGCTGGGGAGGTGGCGGGCGAGGAGGTATGGGAGCTCCCTATGCCGGAGCGCTACCGCAAGCACATTCGTTCCGACATCGCCGACATGCGTAATCTTGGTGAGGCGGGTCAGGCGGGTACCATTGCAGGGGCAATGCTGCTGGCAGAGTTTGTCGGTGACGTGCCCTGGGCGCATCTCGACATTGCAGGTCCTTCGCGTTCCGACAACGAAAGCGGATATCTTTCCAAGGGTGGCACCGGCTTTGGCGCTCGGTTGCTTTGCTATTTCCTGGAGGAGTTTGCAGGGTAGTCCCATCGGATTGTGGGTCGCGCCAGCGATCTTCTTCTGCTTGGACCGCGGACGCTGAGGGTAATTTTTTCAATTGTTCTGTCACGGTTGGCCGAGGGGAGAGGCGCTCACTCGGGGAGTGGCGCTTCATCGAAGACTCTTGGCGCCTTCGCTGACTTTCAACTCAAAGTTGACAGAGCAAAAGTGCGTGGGCGGACCCTTGAGCGCTTGGAACACGGCGTGGGCGCCACGAGAGCTTATTTGATGCCGCGGGCGCTGGCGAGATGCTACTCCACCAAAGTCATTAGGGCATTCTTGGCCGCCAAGTTCGTCGCCGAAGCTCGCGGCTTGCTGGGATTGTGCAGCCCTGTTGGAGATTCACACCGCACGGCTTTGGCTGACCTAGAGGGCTTAAGCCCGTCCCGGTCGGCGGACAAGCGCCGAATATCGCGAGACTGGCGTTATCGCTTGGGATGTCAAAGAGCCGGCCTTCGACTCCAAGCAGATAGGGAGGCCAGATTGGGGACCCAAAATGGCGCAATAGCGGGAGCCGTCAAAATGAGATTGCCGGCAGGCAGTTGCCCGTCGCCCCTTGCCAGTAGTAGCACTTTTTCCATACCATTTCCACACCGCCTCGTGTTGAATTACGACGCGCCTCGACGATGACGGTATATCGCCATGGAGGCGTCGCAACCTTGCCGCTGGCTTGTTTGGGCAACGAGTGACTTCACCGAGCGCGCTACGGATACGGTTCGGGACTGACGGGGCGCTACCGACACTTCTCACGGTTACGACGCTCGCGAAATCCTTACGCGGTTTAGTGGCGGAAGGCACGCTCCTGGGAATAGACACCCGCGATCCGAAGTCACGTCGATCCTGCGGCATAATTATTGGCGGCCTTTTAGCCTCAAATCGCCGGTGCTATGGCGTGGGGCTTGGTGGGGCAATTTCTCACGGCGTAAAATTCCTCCACCACTTCTTGCAGAGATGGCACTGCGCGCTGAGAGCGGCGAGCTTGCCGGCCCGCGACGAGGTAGCACTAGCTCGTCGCGGGCGGTTCGCTTGGTTACACCTTCTCCAGGTCAATTTTGTACCCGATCCAATCCTTTAGGTGTGGGGCCCCCCGAGATCTTCCGCGAGGCTTCGCGGCCAAGTTAGCTCGAGGGCTTCGGAGGCGATGTTGGGATCGATGCGCCAGCGAAGCAAGGATTCGACGGCATCCTGTTCTTTACTTTGGTAATCGAGAAGGGAAACGGCGAGCTGGACGCTGCGGCGCCTCAAGGCCCCGTCGCGGCTCGGGGAGCTACCTGTGATGAGTGTCTCGTGGAGGTCCTGCAAATCGACGGGGAGTCTCGCGAGTTGGCGCTGATTGAGCGGGGGCAATGATCTGCGCACCGTGAGGGTTCCATTGGGAAGCAGCTTGGCCATGTCGAACTGGATGCATCGATTGAGTGTCCTAGTAATGGAGTTGCCATAACCTTTGGGTGAGCCGAGCCCGATCTCAAAGCTTACTTCGCGCAGCGAGACCTCTTGGGTTGCGGTATCGAGATCAAACAAATACGCAAGGCGGCGCAAAAGAAATATGCAGCTCGGTCCCAGAATGGGTAGCCAGAAATGCTCTACGTAACTTGAACGCGGATCGAAACCCAAGGACTCTACCACGGGATCAATCCAGGCGCTGATCTGGATACTTCCGAGCCCCGCCTCTTGTGGAGGCTGGTTCTCAAGCGGTGCCGAGAGCCGTTCGATTGTCTCTAGGCGTGCGAGATTCACGACGTCGCTGAATTCGAGGTCCTCTTGCATGGCGGCTTCCTTTCGAGTTGGTCATTCCCATGAATCAAAGTTATATCTAAAAAGTCTAAAAGTCATGAAATAGCATGAAATTTATCAAAATTTTGCCTCTAGAAGGTAAAATGGATTCCGCGGCGCTTCATGGCAGTAGCTCGGGGCCGATCTAGGTCCCGCCATCAGAGTTAAAGATTCGTCGAATCGCTTGTTACGCACGACTTGTTGCCGCCAGTCCTCCTGCGAACAGGGGGTCCGCTGAATTTTGGTGCTGGCGCAGCGCGGGGGAGAAAAGTGCGATTCGAGCTGGAGGAGGGCCCATGGCTGGCCGTCTGCGGCCGACACTGCGGGACGAGCAGTCTTGGAGGTCTGGAAGTCGAATGACCGCTAGAAAAGGTTGTATTTAATGACGTCTTCAGTGCGAAGTCGTCGCCGGACTTGGGACGAATGAGAGGGTTGTGAGGACGCGGGGTGACCGAGGGCAATCGCTCCGATGGGATTTAGCTGCGTAGGTATGGAGAATTTCGCTCGCAACTCCTCGATGCCTTGGGGGATACCGAAGAAGAGGTAGCCCAGGCCCTCGTTGACTATGGCCAGCTGGATCATCATCGCAGTAAAGGCGGCATCGATGGTCCAAAACGGCGCAGGGAAGTCGCTGAAGGTGTCGATCTTTGAGTATGCCTTGTCTGGCTGGTGATAGCGCTCGAGGTAAGCGGAACGATCTTCGAGTACCACAATGATACAAGGTGCATGATCGAGTCCAGAGCGCGCGGGGTTCGCCGCCCGCCATTGAGGAGTCGAGATCGAATCCCAGAAGGTCCGAACACTTTCGGTGCGATCGAGCACAAGTATTCGTGTCGCTTGGGTGAATCCCGCCGACGGTGCCCTAGTTCCGGCGTGGACGATCCGCGATAGCT
>JAKASN010000357.1 GCA_021819025.1 Actinomycetes bacterium
AATGATTACTTTGTGATATCGAATTTTGCTAACGTCAAAGTCATCGGCAATGCCTGCCCCGATCGCCGAAACTAAGGCGAGGATCTCTTGATTCTTTAGCATCTTGTCGACACGGGCACGCTCGACGTTGAGGATCTTTCCACGAATGGGAAGTATCGCTTGAGTTTTGGGGTCTCGCGCGTCTTTGGCCGATCCACCCGCGGAGTTTCCCTCGACGATGAAGATTTCCGACTCTGCTGCAACTTTTGAAGAGCAGTCAACGAGTTTGCCAGGAAGCCCCGCTCCCTCAAGAGCATTTTTTCGCCTTGTAAGGTCTCGTGCCTGCTTGGCTGCGAGTCGAGATCTTGCCGCGAGAATCCCTTTTTGGGTGATGAGGGCGGCTTCTTTTGGGTTCTCTTCAAGCCACTCCACCAGTCGCTCGTTTGAGGCGCGCTCAACCATGGATCGCACGGAAACGTTTCCGAGCCGACCCTTGGTTTGTCCCTCGAACTGGGGATCGGTGAGTCGTACCGATATGATGGCCGAGAGACCTTCGCGGACATCTTCGCCCTGGAGGTTGTCGTCCTTCTCTTTCAGAAGAGCGCGCGATCTCGCATATTTGTTAATCGCCGTGGTGAGGGCCTTTCGGAAACCCTCTTCGTGCATTCCACCATCAATCGTTGAGATACCATTGGCAAAAGAGTGGATGCTCTCGTAATACCCAGTATTCCATTGAAAGGAGATCTCGACCTCCTGGTTTTCCTCTGCGGAGGAGAAATAGCCCACTTTGCGAAAGAGTGCCTCTTTGGAGGAGTTGAGGTGTTGGACGAAGTCGATTATCCCTCCGTCGTAGTGGAAGCTGGCATCGTCGCTTTTGCCGTCTCGACGGTCGTGTAGATCAATTTGGAGACCCTTGTTGAGGAATGCCATTATCTGAAGACGTTCAAGGATCGTCTGGGCACGGAATTCTATCTCGTCAAATATCGTGGGATCTGGCCAGAAGCGCACCGTGGTACCGTGGGCACGCTTCTTGGATGGACCTACCACCTCAAGGTTTTCAGCGACGCTACCGCCATCCTCAAACGCCATTCGGTACGTTTGTCCATCGCGATCAATTTCCAGCTCTAATCGTCGGGAAAGAGCGTTTACTACGGAAACTCCAACGCCATGGAGTCCCCCAGATACCTTGTACCCGCCGCCGCCGAACTTCCCACCGGCATGAAGCACCGTCAAGACCACTTCAGCAGCACTTTTTCCTGGATAAGCGGGGTGTTCATCAACAGGTATACCCCGGCCATTATCAATCACCTCTACGGAGCCGTCTGGTAGCAGAGTCACCAAGATGCGATCGCAATAACCGGCCATCGCCTCGTCAACCGCGTTGTCGACAACTTCCCAAACTAGATGGTGGAGACCTCCGCTTCCGGTTGACCCAATGTACATTCCAGGTCGCTTGCGAACCGGATCCAGACCCTCCAGCACCGTGATCGAATCGGCGTTGTAGTCGCCGTTGACGCCGGTCGTGTTGTCCAAAGAATTCACCCTCTTATCGTTACCTTCTCTGAGAAGACTTGGACCGCAGTTCGGCCCTGACTTCTCCCACTGAAAATCCCCGTCGAACCAGTTCAGCGATAATCTTTTGTGATGCCAAGGAGACCGCCGCTCTCGCCGCAGGAGAGTCCGCCGCCACCACAAGAACATGACGTTCGATCCTCGTCGGATTGGTGTGATCCGCGAGGGCTTCGCCCACCGATTCTGACCACGCTCGGCGAATGCTTTCTACTTCCAGGTCTCCCTCCCGGTCAAGAAACTTCGCTACACCGGCGAGAGATCTACGAAAGTCGTGTAGACCGCCAACACTCATGTCTTTCCAGCTCGAGTCACTCGAGAACTCCGCCTACTATCTTCAACTTCAACTTCACATGTGTATCAACCTGTTGGTCGACACTTGTGGTCACCACTACCTGAGCGTCTTTAGCGATCTCGAGCACTTTCTCAATTCGGCGCTCATCAAGCTCTGAAAAGACATCGTCCAAGAGAACAATCGGATCCTCGCCAAGGCGATCCCTTATCAATTCATGAAGGGCCATCTTCAATGAAAACGCCAAGGTCCTTTGCTCACCTTGAGACGCTTCATAGCGGGCATTCAAACCATGCAAGGTAAATACGATTTCGTCTCGATGTGGTCCTACGGAGGTTGCGCCCTTCTTTATGTCCTCAATTCGGCTTTCAACAAGAGCCGCTCGCAAGTCCTGTCCCCAGGTGGAGTTATACGTGATCGAAATACGATCACTCTCTCCCGATATACCAGCATACAGGTCAGATAGCACTGGCTCGATCTTTGCCAGAAGAGCAAGGCGCATTCTTGTCAATCTTTCCCCTTCTTCAGCGATTCTCTCGTCAAAGACCAAGAGCATCTCTGAAAGCGAAGGATCGTTTGAAAACGCGATGTCGCGCAGAAGGGATGAGCGGTGACGGAGAAGTCTTTCAAAATTCTCCACCGACTCCCCAGCGCGGGGACCCATCGCTATGAGAGAGGAGTCGACAAAGTCACGGCGCTCTGCCGGAGGTCCAGCGATAATCTCAATATCCCGGGGAGTAAAGATAGTTAAAGGTGCCAAGCGAGCCATTTCGGAACGGCTGACATTGTTACGATTTGACATCAGCTTGTCCGATTTGCCTTTATTTAAGGCTAACTCAACAAGAATCTCTCTCTCCTTGGAAACCAAGTTCATCCTGACAATGGACTGGTCAGCTCCTTTGGCAACCAAAGATTCTTTGGGAGAGCTTCTAAACGACCTCCCAGACAGCGCGTAGGCAAGGGCTTCGATCACGCTCGACTTACCCTGACCATTAAAGCCCGTGATGGCTGTTACCCCTGATGGAGATGGCTCCAGACGCATTGAGGCGATGTTTCGGAAATTGCTTATCTCGACATATGCGGCGTACAATGCCCCACCTTGTTGAATATCTGACCCCAAAGGAACAGTTCTAGGAAGCAAAACACTAATCATCCCTGGCTTTTGCTCCGATGCGCAGCGCTGGCAGTCTTATTGCCTAATCGGCATCAAGAGGTAGGTAAGATCCGCGTTGTCGGCATTGCATATCTTGACCGCTTTGTTGGATGCAACCATTTCAATCGCCACGTACTCGCTCGATACCGCATCGATGCCCTCATTGAGGAGCTCAGGGTCAAAGGCGAGACTCACGTCTTCACCGACGTAGGTCACGTCGATATCCTCGCGAGCGGTACCGATCTGAGGGATATGGACGCTCATCACCATAAGACTCTCGGTAATGTCTATCTTGAGATTGGTAAGGTCACGGTTCTCCCGCGCCATCCGCCGTAGACGACGCAGCGCCTCCATAATATCTTTCTTCGGGGCAACGAGGCGCTTGGGATAGCTGGGCTGAATTACCTGCCGATAGTCACGGTACTTCTCCTCGATGAGTCTTGTTACCAGTAACGAGTCTCCAATTTCAAATGTGGCTTCCTTGGCGGTAATGGTAAC
>JAKASN010000358.1 GCA_021819025.1 Actinomycetes bacterium
GCACCGCTGATACCGCATGCGACGTAGAGATCCGGAGCGATCCGAGTGCCAGTTTGACCTATCTGATCACGATGTGGGCGCCACCCAACGCTGGTGACCACACGCGACACCCCGACGACTCCCCCGAGCAAGGTTGCGAGTTCATCTAAGGCAGCAAAACCCTCTGGAGAGCCGACGCCGCGGCCACCTCCGACCACCACACGAGAGTCAGACAGCGAGATGTGATCACTTTGGGGAAGCATCGTCTCCACCACGGCGTCTCGTAGCTCGAGATCGCTCAATTCGAGAGGCTGAGGCTTAACTTGAGCAGCACTGCGAGTCGGATCTGGCTTGGGAGACTGGCTATTGAGCGAGATCGAGAAGAACTTGGTTCCTTCGAAGCTGAGCTCGGAATCCTCAATAAGGCTACCTGCCCAGCGCAACCGCGAGACTTGATAAGGCGCTCCGGGAGTGATCGCGATACAGTTGGCAATAAAGGGCGCGCCCGCCCTTGCGGCCGACCGAGCCATTACGTCGTTGCCGCGGTCGCTCCCAGGAGCAACGACCGCCTCCACCCCGACCTCGGTGGCGATCTCAACAATTGCCTTGGCCCAGGCGCCGGGGGCATATTCACCAAGACGCGGGTCCCCCACCGAGCGAAGAACATCCGCTCCAAATTGGCCGACCTTGAGAGCGACGTCACTATCGGGTACACCAACAAAAAGCGCCTCAACAGAGGTCTCGCTCGCAGCGGCGATCCCCGCCGCGACGCTGAGAGCCTCAAAGCTGGCATCACTTATCGTACCGTTGGTGTTTTCTACCAAAACCAGAATCATTTTGCCACCATCCCAAGGTCCTTGAGCAGCGCGATGATCGAGTCCACCGCTTCGACACCTTCGCCGAGTTGAATCGCCGCGGAGCGCTCTACGGCCGGCAAGCGGAATCGAACCGTCTTATTCGGATCACTTTGCCAGCTTGGCGTAGCCTTGCGAATCGGCTTGCTTTTGGCACGAAGCCGCCCCGGCAACGATGGGTAGCGCGGTAAATTCAAACCTTCCTTCACCGCTACCACCGCTGGGAGACCCATCGCGGTGAGCTCCACCGAGGCCCCATTTTCGCGGCGAAGCACCACGCCCGCATCGCCGATCTCGATGCCCTTGATTCCGGTGGCATAAGGCATTCCCAGCGCCTCCGCCACCCGGGCACCGACTTGGTAGTCGCCGCTATCTGGGGCGTCAGTGCCAAAGAGAATCAGGTCCCAACCTTTGCCAAGTTGCTGTTGCTCCAAGATGTCTTCAGCGATCGCCGCTGCTGTGGCCATGGGTCCCCACTCGTGGCCGCCATCCTCAAGGAGCACAGCATCATGCACCCCGAGCGACATAGCAAACTGGAGTTGCTCAGTCGCTTCGGGGGGCCCCAAGGTCATTACCGTGGCGCTACCACCATGCTGTTCAGTAATCCTTACCGCCTCCTCGACGGCGCACTCCTCGTGAGGGCTGAAGGTGAAACCCAAGTATTTGGTATCTACCGCCAAGGAATCCTCGCGCAGGGTGATCTTGCCCCCCACCAAGGGGACCCGCTTTATGCAAACCAGTACTCGCATCGCGGCTAACCCCTCAACCGGAGGTTCTCGGGATCGAAGACTCCGCCGTTTCCAGCGACAAGGACCTCCGCAGGATAGAGGTGACCCATACACTGCACGGCAAGTTCGGTACCCACCTTGGCATATTCGGGTGGGAGATAACTCAATCCGAGGTGCTTACCCACCGAGGGACCCGATCCCGCGCTGTTGAGATAAGAGCGGCGCCCTTTGGCATCGGTAATCGGCTCGCCATCGGTGGTGAGGACCACTTCATTGCCAAGGGGAAAACGCCTCGGCGAACCCTTCGGGGCATCCAAGGCGTCGCCGCCAATGCCCAGGGTACACAGCAGCGCCACCGGGTCTTTGCTTCGCGCAGCGAGATGTGCCGACTTGCCGATGAAGTTCTCGTACTTGACCGTCTTGCGGCTCATATCTGCCTCGGTAAGGTCATACTCAGGCGTCAATTCGTTGCCATAGGCGCGATAGCCCTTTTCAAGACGGGCGGTGGTGCCGTAGACGCCCATTCCCACCGGAAGCACTCCGAGATCCTTGCCAGCCTCCCAAAGCAGGTCATAGACGTGTCCTCCCACTTCCATGGGCACATAGAGCTCCCAACCCAGCTCACCGACGTAGGAGATCCGCGAGGCAAGAACTTCGGTATCGCCCAGGACGATGTTTCGACAGCTGCCATAACGGAATCCCGCCCCGGAGATGTCTGCGCTGGTGCACTTGGCGAGAAGTTCGCGCGATTTCGGTCCCCATAAACCCAAGGTGGTGAATGCTGAAGTGGCGTCGTAAAGAGTTACCGAACCGTCTGAGGGAAGGTGATCGGCGAACCACTTCTTATCTACCATCCCGAGGCCTCCGCCGGTGACGACGCGGAACTTCTCTGCCTCCAGGCGCATGATGGTGAGGTCGGCCTTGAAGCCCCCATTCTCGTCAAGAAGAGAGGTGTAAACCACCCTTCCCACCCCAACATTCATCTGAGCGACAGCCATATACTGCAAATACTCCAGTGCACCCGGCCCCTGGACGTCAAAGATTGCAAAGGACGCCAAGTCCACAAGTCCCACGCGCTCGCGCATCGCCAAATGCTCTGCCTCTATGATCGGCGACCACCAGCGGGAATCCCACTCTGCCTCGCGCTTGGAGATCTGAGAGGCAAACTCCGCGAGGAGCGGCTCGTTGGAGGTGTACCACTGGGGACGCTCCCATCCGGCAACCTCGAAATAGACAGCCCCAAGGGCGGAGGTGCGAGCGTGGACGGGACTCTGGCGAATGTTGCGCGACGATTCGTACTGCTCAGCGGGATGGACAATACCATAGGTCTTGTTGAAGAGCTCCTCAGCGCGCCCCCGCACGTGGGCAACGGTGCGCTGGTGCGGATAAAAGCGTGCAATGTCCGATTCGTGGATATCGATCTCGGAGCGACCCACGCACATCCATTCGGCGACGGCCCGCGCGATTCCCGGTGCCTCTTTGATCCAGCTCGCCGCGACCGACCAAAGGCCCTTGACCTCCGGGGTCTCTCCGAGCACAGGGTGACCATCCGGGGTCAATGAGATGAGGCCGTTGATGGCATGGCGAATACCGGCTCGCTCGTCAGCAAGGATTTCTGGCATCAGTGCGAGAGCTTGTTGAAGCTGAGGATCAAAGTCCTCTTGGGTAAAGGGCAGCTCCGTGGGGGAAAATGCCGACTCCTCAATGGATGGAATCTCTTCGGGTGCAAGGGTGATGGGGCGATGCGCATAGGATCCCACTTCAATATCGCCGCCGTGCTGGCGCTCGTACATGCCGGTGTCCATGTCGCGCACGATGGGATAGACGATCTCGCCGACAGTGTCGGCAAACAGAGCAATGGGTCCCACACTGATCATCTGATGAACGGTGGGGATGAGAGGAATCGACGCTCCGGCCATGGCGGCAA
>JAKASN010000359.1 GCA_021819025.1 Actinomycetes bacterium
ACCCAGAAGCACGCTTTGCCGCTCGTACCTGAGGCAGGAGCCCAGTGCGGTAGTCCCGCACGCTGGGATCTGTGCGGGGGGCCGACCGTGAGGTCGGTCCCTACCGCGACCATCCCGATGGACCCCCGTGAAATCCTTGCCCGGGTCGTCGACGGCTCGAGATTCTCCGAGTACAAGGCTCTCTATGGCACGAGCTTGGTGACGGGCTGGGCGTCGATTCACGGCTTCCCTGTGGGGATCCTGGCCAACGCCAGGGGGATACTCTTCAGCGAGGAGTCGAAAAAGGCCACAGAATTCATACTGTTGGCTAACCAGAGCGATACCCCGCTGATCTTTTTGCAGAATACCACTGGCTACATGGTGGGCACCCGCTATGAACAGGGCGGGATCATCAAAGACGGGGCAAAGATGATTAACGCCGTTACCAATAGCACAGTACCCCATATCACCATCAACATGGGGGCTTCCTTCGGAGCGGGCAATTACGGGATGTCGGGTCGCGCTTACGATCCGCGCTTCATGTTCGCCTTTGCCAACGCCAAGCTCGCGGTTATGGGGGCACAGCAGCTCGCCGGAGTGCTCTCCATCGTCGCCCGCCAAGGAGCCGAAGCGACCGGGCGCGACTTCGATCTTGAGGCTGATGCGGCTCGAACTCGCGCCATCGAAGAGCAGATCGAGCGAGAGTCGCACGCTTTTTTTATCACCTCGCGCCTCTACGACGATGGCGTGATCGATCCCAGAGATACCCGCGACGTTCTTGGTATGGCGCTGTCGGCCGCACATTCCCAGCTAGTTCAAGGGCGCCGGGGCTTTGGCGTCTTTCGCATGTAGGGCGACGAAACATTGAAGAAGATCCGTAAACTCCTCATCGCCAATCGTGGCGAGATCGCGGTCCGTATCATGAGGACTGCGCGAGCAATGGATATCGCAACGGTTGCGGTCTTCTCCAACCCCGACGCGAACTCCCCCCATGTCGGCCTGGCGGATGAGTCAGTGCGACTTTGGGGCAGCTCGGCGTCTGATACCTATCTGCGCACAGACCTGATTATCGCAGCCGCGCTTCGTAGCGGCTGCGACGCGATCCACCCCGGTTACGGCTTTTTGTCCGAGAACGCCGACTTCGCGCGCGCCTGTGCCAAAGCGGGGCTGATCTTTGTCGGCCCATCTCCCGAGGCGATTGAGGCGATGGGCTCAAAGATCACGGCCAAGGAAGTCATGACCGCGGCAGGAGTTCCGGTGTTGCCTGGAATCCCCATCGACGACACCGCGGATCTTTCCGCTGACTTCGCCGATCGAGCCGCTGAGGAGCTGGGATTCCCAGTCTTGGTTAAGGCCGCCTACGGCGGAGGGGGCCGTGGAATGCGGGTAGCGCGTGACCGCACCGAGCTTCGCGAAGCGGTCATGGGAGCTCGTCGCGAAGCGGCATCCGCCTTCGGCAATGGTACCGTTTTTCTCGAGCACTACCTCGACTCGCCGCGCCATATCGAGGTGCAAATATTCGGAGACAGCCATGGCAACGTCGTGCATCTCTTCGAGCGCGAGTGTTCGATCCAGCGACGCTACCAAAAAATCATTGAGGAAGCACCTTCGCCAGTCGTGACGGAATCGATGCGCGCTGAACTGGGTGAAGCCGCAGTCACAGCCGCCAAGGCCATCGGCTACCTCGGTGCTGGAACTGTAGAGTTCGTCATGGGCGCCGACGGCCGTTTCTTCTTTCTCGAAGTCAATACCCGACTGCAGGTGGAGCATCCGGTGACCGAGCTCGTGACCGGGCTTGACCTCGTCAAGTTGCAGCTCCTCGTAGCAGAGGGGCGGCGGCTGCCCGAAGAGGTGTTCAGGGCTTCCATGAACGGCCATGCCATTGAAGCGAGGCTCTATGCAGAGGACGTGAGCGCAGGATTTACCCCGGTTGTCGGCACCATAGGCCGATTTTGGGTTCCCGATCTCCCCGGCGTCCGTGTCGATGCCGGCATTGCAGAGGGCTCCGAGGTGGCGGTATATTACGATCCGATGCTTGCCAAGGTGATTGCCTACGGAGCAACCCGCGACGAGGCGAGACGGACCCTTGCTCGAGTGCTTTCCGAAACGCAGCTCCACGGAGTGACGAGCAACCGCGAACTGCTGGTTGCAATCCTGCGTGAGGCCGAATTCAGCTCGGGAGAGACTGATACCGGCTACTTTTGCAGACACGACCCGGGATTTCTCGTCGACTCCGCTCAAAGTCCCGAAGCCTCTGGCGTTCTCGCCTTATCTGCCGCTCTCGCCGCACAGGCGGAGCGACGCCGCGGCGCTCTGGTGTTGGGGACTCTGCCCTCGGGATGGCGCAACGTGTTCAATGCTCCCCAACGCGTCACCTTTGGCACTGGCGGGCGAGAGGTAGAAGTCACTTACCAGCTGGATGATACCGGCCTTGTGGCCGCAATTGATGGCCGGGATGTGACGGGAGTGCGACTGTACTGCGCCGAGCCCACCCAAATCGATATCGAAGTGGCCGGCGTGCGCCACCACATCGATGTACATAGGGTTGGCGAGACGTTCTACCTCGATGGTGCCATAGGCAGCGCCGTGCTGGCCGAGGTGCCGAGGTTTCCCGAGTCCAGATCGCTTGGGACCCCAGGATCGATGCTCGCACCCATGCCTGGCATCGTGGTTCGGGTGGACATTGCAGCTGGGCAGAACGTTACCGCAGGAGCCCCGGTCGTGGTGATCGAAGCAATGAAGATGGAACACACCGTCAAAGCCCCTCACGACGGAACCGTACAGGATGTCTGCGTTGCGGTGGGCCAAGCAGTTGACGTTGGACTTGTGTTGGCGGTCTTAGAGGAGAGCTTATGAACCCAGCGACGTTATACGAACTAGATGGCCCCGTGGCCTGGCTGACGATAAACCGTCCTGAAGTCCGCAACGCACTGGGCAAGGACGTGAGAGAGGGTCTTTTCGAGGGGGTACGGAAATTCAACGATGATAAAGCCGCCAAAGTCCTAGTGCTCACCGGGGCGGGGGACAAAGCATTTTGCGCAGGTGGCGATCTAAAAGAGATGGCCAAGACCTCGCTCAAGGTGCCCCCGCTCGAGCTGCTGCCCCAATTTGGCCGGAACATCGAGGTGGAGAAACCGACGATCTCGGCTGTCAACGGTGTCGCATATGCCGGTGGATTTCTCCTCGCGCAGAACTGCGACCTGTGCGTCGCTTCGGACACCGCACTTTTTGCGGTCACCGAGGTAAAGGTGGGAAGAGGATCTCCCTGGGCCGTCCCGCTACCCTGGCTTATCCCTCCGCGGGTAGCCATGCAGCTCTTGCTCACCGGAGACCCTATTGATGCCGCTCGCGCCTATGAACTAGGGCTTGTGAACCAGGTGGTCCCCCCGGATGCGTTGCGAGAGACTACCCAAGAGCTGGCCGAGCGAATCGCATCGAACGCACCGTTGTCGGTGCTGGCAGCGAAGAAGACG
>JAKASN010000360.1 GCA_021819025.1 Actinomycetes bacterium
TCGAAGGCAACTCCGAGCACTCTGGCGCTCATCGCGGCGGAGATCTCGGCGCGGAGCTCTTCCTTGGCGTAGTCCGCACTGCCAAAGAGATGGTTCAGATCGCGCTTGAGGCGCTCCTTATGACCGGTAGCGTGGCCGATCTCATGCAGGAGCACGGTGCCGTAGTCCGCGGCGGTGGCGAATGAGGTTAGCGCGGGGATGCGGATGACATCAGCGGATGGGCGGTAGTACGCCTGGGTCCCCCCGATGCTCAGCGTCGCCCCCATGCCAGAGACTATTCCTGTGACGCGGGGGTCGGGTTCGGGGGATGCCTCGGAGAGCTCGGGGCGCACCAGTTCTGACATACCCTCGATCTGGGAGGCGTGAAAGACCGTGTAGTACCTCACCACGAGACGCTTTTCCTTGAGGGTGGCCTCATCTCCATCGACCTCGAGGTCCTTGGAGCTTTCGAGCACCATCCATTTTTCCACGGAGATGCCATGGGATCCCTTGCGGATGCGCCAATTCTTCTCCTGGGCTTGTCTGAAGGTGCACCAGCGGGGATCCGAGTCTGGCTGGTTGAGGCCGAGCCAGAATTGGTTGATGCCTCGGTAGTGCTTGTGGGTCACCGCGTTGACCGGGGTATCGTCGCCTGCGGCGGGGTCCCAGGGCCTTTGCCAGGGGGCGGTGCCAGCTTCGATGTGGCTGATCAGCGCGTCGGCGAGATCCTGGCGGATGTCCTTGCGGGGTTTTGTGGCGAGGTTTGTTTTGGTCATGCCCATACATATGCAGCGGGGGCGAAGGCCCTTGGTCGCGACATCGACGAAATCCATCGAAGGCGTCAGAAGCGCATCCGCATCTGCACACCGGCTTTTTGGCGATATGGGGCGTCGGCGTCCTCTTGCTGCATTGCCTTCAGCAGCGTCTCGGTAAAGGCCGTGCGGAAGCGCTCGCGCTCCGATCCAGCAGGGTTGGGGTTCCCCCGATGCATCGCGGGGTCGAAGCACTCTGGCGCACTCGAGGCGTCCAGGAAGCCGTTCGCGATGCCGTGGATCTCATGGAGGCGGTCATAGACCACGGCGGATCCGGCGCGGGCGAATAGTTCCGTCGGGGCGCTCCAGTAGCCAGCGGCCTTGTTGCCGTTGAGGATCTGGGCCTGGGTGAGATAGGCAGTCTGTCCCGAGTGCGAGGCGACCTCGCGGCGGAGGCGCCGGTCGAGCTTGATCCAGGTGGAGTCGTAGGTTTTCTCACTCCACAGCGTTGACAACGCGGCGGCGGCGGGCGTGGGCACTCCGTGCTGGACAAGGCCGCTCTCCATGTTTCTGCGCGCCACTTCGGCCTTCACGTAATGCCCTGCGCAGGCATAGTCCACCACGGGGCGGGGCGATGCCGCCCAGTCGGAGAACGTCTCCAACATGGCTGAGCCAAAGCTCTGCCAGGTCTCGGGTGAACCGCTGGCGGCGGCGAGTTCCTTTTCCACTGCCGGTGGCAGCAGGGCCTCAAGTAGCAAGTCCAGCTTGCGTCCGGTGGCGACTTCCAGGGCTTCGGGGTTGCTCGCGCGGCGGTCTTGGCGGCTGAGGAGCCTGACGAAGTCAGAGACCGGGTTTCCCGACACTTCGGAGGCCAGAGAGGCGCGGGTTGGGAGTCCGGTGGCGACCTTGTGGTCATAGGCGTGCATCCACTCATGCGCGAGAGCTCCCCCGCCTTTGGTCTTGGTGAGATTGATGACGTGCTGGGTTGGCTCATAATGCGCTGCGGCATTGCCGCCGCGTCCCCGTGCTCCGAGGGCGAGGCCGAGACTCTGGGGTCCCAAAGTCCCTTCTATGGGCAGCGCGAGGTATTGCGGCGAAACTTCGAGGGCCAAGGCGAGGTCGCTCATGGCGTCGTATGCCAGATTGAGCATCTCCTGGCGCTCGGACTGGGTCGCCCAGTTTCCGTACTGGATGCCCCTGAAAGGAACCAGTCGATAGAGGTCGTCCTCGGTGACGTTGGCGCTGCGCGGGGAGGGAGCGCCGCTCTTGGTTTCGCGCTTCAGGTTCTCGAAGCGCGTGGCGGGCATGATCTTGGGGCGGAGGATGCTTTCAAAAGACAGGGGATCGTTAGCTTCCGAGCGGGACACCCTCTTTGCCTTGATGGTTATCCAGGGGTCGAAGCCGGGGGTGGCGGCGATGCGGGAATACACTTCATCAGCGGCGAGATCGAGAGTGCCGAAATGTCTCTCGATGAAGGCGCGATCCTGGTCGTTGAGATTGATGGCGTAGGGATAGTCGCCGGTGATCGCTTTGGTCAGCGCTCGTTGCAGGTTCGAAGCCGCTTTGACATCCGTGACGGTGAAGTCCGCTATTACCGCTGAGACCGAGTCCTTCCAGAGGGGTGCGTATTCGTCGAACACTTCACGACGTGCTTTGGTGAGGGGGTCGTTGGCTCTGATACCCTGCTTGCGTACCAGGGATACCAGATTCTTGGTTCCTCTGTTGGCGGGGGTGGATCCCAGCCACACGGCTATGCCCTCTTGTGGGCTCAGGTGGTCATTGGCATCAAGATGGGTTTGTACCTGATCTATCAGTATCGGGCCGTCGATGAAGCTCCGCTTGCCAGCCAGGGAGAAGCCGACATCGTTGATTTCTGTCCAGGTGGCATCGAGGGGGAAGCTTTCCATCTCTGCGGCGACGGCTTTGAGGGCGGCCTCATAGCAGAGTCCGAAGATGTACCCCTGGTGCGGGGAGAGGCTGTAGTAGCGGCCATAGGTCGGCTTGAGGTCCATCGATCCCGCTGAGGCGGCGACGCTTCGATAGAGCACCCGCCAGGCAAGGGCGAGGGACGGGGTTGCCCCTTGGGACTGCAATTGTGTCAGGCGCTCGTCGAGGGGCCCCCAGATGTCGTCTCGGCGGATCTCGGTCAGCTTGGCCTGGATCTGGGAGGCGGAGAGCTCCGAAGCATTGTCATCCATGGCGGCGAGCTCGTCGAGGGCGCGGCGGGTCCTTTGGGCTTGGTCGCGGCGGGATCCGGGGATTTCTTCGCCGAAGTTCTGGCGCTTGTCGGGTGCGGGGGTTTGTTCGGCGGGGTTTTCGTTGTCCATGCCTATACATATGCACGGCGAACGAAGCCTTTACAGCTTTGCGGCGAGGTTTGTTTCGCGTGCATACATAGAAGGTGTGCACCGGGGCCAGGGTAGCTACGAAACCCAATCAGCATACGCCCCGGTGCACATCCCCTTCCGCTGGCGGCGGATACGGCTGGTGCGGATGCACGGGAGCTGAGGTAGCGATCGCCAGCGGACCGTCTACGGGTTCTGCCTCCCACGACTGAAGTCACGGGCTTCGCGCACCACGCTCTATCTCGGCGCGTTACAGCCGATGGCTAGACTTGCGGAGCGCCATGTCTGAAATAACGGCAGGCGGAGGAAGACCGTATTCATGTTTTTGCACAGGTTGGCCACTCGCGGATTCGCCCTCGGAGCGTTG
>JAKASN010000361.1 GCA_021819025.1 Actinomycetes bacterium
GACGCTGCTCAGCCTTGGCGCGGTTGGTGCGACATTATGGATGTCGTTGTCGGTAGAGGCGCCGGTGTTTGACCCTAGCCAGGGATATTTGACCACCGCTTCTAACTGGACTCCGGTGGTGGCTTGGTTGCGCGCCACGGCTAGCCAAAGGCGCGTAGAGTACGTTGATTCGCTCCTTCACGAGGGAGCCTACTATTTGCCCGAAGCGGGAATCGCCATCGCGCGGGGATGGTTTCGCCAGGACGACTTTCCCCAGAACGCTCTCTTTTATCAAAGTGACCTCACCCCAGGGCGATACCGGAGCTGGCTTTGTGCCAACCAGATAGCGGCGGTGGTACTTCCTCCGGCCCCGTATGACTACTCCGCGGTCGCCGAAGCGACGCTGGTGCGAAGTGGCCTACCATATCTGTCCCCACCGCGTCGCATTGGGAGATTTGCCATCTATCGCGTCTTGGGATGTAGCGTCACTACTCCGGTGAGAATAATTTCACCAACTCTGGCATTGGTGCAGATACCCGCTGGCGGAAAATACCTTCTCCCCCTCAACTATTCGCGGCTCCTCAAGGTGTCCTTTGGGTCGGCGACCTCCACTTCAGCGGGGAGAATCGAGTTGACTACCACAAGATCGGGAGTCGATCGCCTGAGCTACTGAGAGGAGTCATTCTCTGGCCGCTTATGGAATTGAGAGCGTTCAAGGCGCCTTGCATGATGATAACTTTGGTCATGTGGGATTATTGCCCCTAGAATCTAAGTGTGGTTTGTTGACTCCTCGGTGGCAATATGTCACCAAGAGCAGCAACCTTTGTTGGCCAGCCCGAATTGTGCCGATGAGAGATTTTGAAAAACTGCAGGTAGGCGTATAAGTTTGATGCGGTCGTCGCGCTTGGGCTGCGGAGGAATATTTTGACACTCCTGGAGAAGATAACTGGCCCGTGGGATTTGAAGGAACTCAACGACTCCGAGATCGCCCAGCTGTGCGAGGAGCTTCGCGAGTTCATCGTGGATACCGTGACGGTGACCGGCGGACATCTGGGGAGCAACTTGGGTGCGGTCGAGCTCACCGTAGCGCTGCACCTTGCTTTTGACTCTCCCAAGGACATTCTTCTCTTCGATACCGGACATCAGACCTATGTCCACAAGCTGCTTACTGGTCGGCGCGCGCGCTTTGAGACGCTTCGCCAGGAAGATGGCCTCTCGGGTTATCCCTCTAGAAGCGAATCTGAGCACGACTGGATTGAGAACTCGCACGCTTCTACGGCACTGAGTTACGCGCACGGCCTGGCCTGTGCGATATCGCTCGGTCGTGGACCAGCCATCGGCCTTGCCGACGCCGAGGAGGCGAGCGATCCAAATCGCTACGTGGTAGCGGTGGTGGGTGATGGAGCGCTCACCGGAGGCCTCGCCTATGAGGCTCTCAATAACCTTGGCCATGCCAACAAGAAGGTTATTATCGTTTGGAATGACAATGGTCGCTCTTATGCCCCGACGATCTCCCGCCTCTCTAGTTCGATCACCAAGATCCGCCTCAATCCCACCTATATCCAGGCCCGATCACGGGTGCGCCAAATCCTTTCGGAGTTTCCCAAAGTGGGATCCCTGGCAACCTCGGGAATCGTTGGGTTGACCGCGGCGCTTCGCGAAGCTATCGAGCCGAGGGTCTTTTTTGAGTCTCTCGGCGTTCGCTATACCGGTCCGATTGACGGACACGACGTCGATGCCATGGAGTATGCCTTCCGCGGCGCCAAGGAATGGCAGGGCCCGATCGTAGTTCATGTGATGACCCACAAGGGCCATGGATACGGCCCCGCGGAGCAAGACGAGGTTCAGTGCTTGCATGACCTCAAGGTGGCGGGAAGCTTTGCTGGCGCCAACCGGGCCTCCTTCACTGATGCCTTTTCTTCCAAGCTGTGTGAAGTCGCTGCGAGCCGACCAGAAGTGGTGGCAATAACTGCGGCGATGCCCGGTCCCACCGGATTGCTGAAGTTCCAGGAGAGCTTTCCCGAGCGCTTCTTCGACGTGGGAATTGCCGAGGCCCACGCGGTGGCGTCTGCTGCAGGGATGGCAATGGGTGGTTTGCGGCCGGTTGTCGCCATCTACTCCACTTTCATTGCCCGCGCGATCGACCAAGTCAACCTGGATGTCTCCCTGCATAACCTTCCGGTGACTCTTGTCCTGGATCGCGCGGGGATCACTGGAGACGACGGTCCCAGCCACAATGGCGTGCTCGACATGGTGGAGATGCTGGCGATTCCCAATCTCACAGTTTTTGCACCATCGTCGACCAGCGAAGTATCGCGGGCCTTGGAAGCGTGCTTGTCGCTGCCTGGACCCAGCGTGATTCGCTTTCCCAAGACTGCTGGCCCGATCCACCTTGGCCCAGGGGTCCAAGATGTCGAGGGGCTCCACGCGCGACGCCTGCGTTCGGGCACCAGCTCAGTCGCAATCGTTGGCGTGGGGAAGATGGCCGAAGTCGCGATGCGTGCAGCCGAACTGCTGAGCGATTCAGGGATCTCGGTCACAGTGTGGGATCCTCGGGTGGTAAAGCCCTTTGCTGAAGAGATGCTCAGCGACCTCGGGGTGGCCTCGCGGGTCTATGTTATCGAGGACGGCTTCGTGCCGGGGGGAGTGGGGTCGCATCTTGCCTACGCTTTGGCGTCGAGGCCTGGCGTGGCACCAGAAGTCGTCGAACTTGGAATCCCGATCGGATATCTCAAAGTCGCCAAGCCCGATGCGATATTGACCCACCTCGGTCTCGATTTTAGGTCGCTAGCGGCACGGGTTCTCGCCGATTCGGCCAAGACTCATGCCGAGAGTTTCGATCTCACCCAAATCGAAGAAGATCTCGGCACTCCCTCGAGCTAACACCACGGCGTTATTCGAGCGATCAGCTCAACCTCGCGTCGCTTCGATCGCCTCGTGGGACTTAAAGGTCGGTGATCCGACTGCCTTGGTAACTTCATGGAACTCAAACTGCGTAGCTTGAGTGGATTCCTGCGCAGCCTCTAAGAGCGAGAATGTCTCTTCCGGGTCACTTAGTTCTTCGTTGAGCCATGCCGACAAGATGTCATCTGAGATAAATACCGGCATACGATCGTGGATCGCCGCTAGCGGCGAGTTCGCGGCCTGGGTGAGGATCACGAAAGAGAGTTTGTTGGACCTCTTGTCCTCGAGACACAAGGCTCCCAGCGAGGAGACCTCATCGTTGCGCGGCCGGATGAAGTAGGGCGTTTTGGCGGCCGTGCTTCGCGCGGCCATCCATTCGAAATAGCCGTTGGCAGGAACAACTGCCCTGGAGTGTCGGCTGGCACGGGTAAAGCTGGCCTTTTCAAGCGCGGTCTCGGCGCGGGCGTTGATGATCAACTTGGTAGCTTTGCTGGGTCCAAAGCTGAGTTCAATACCGAAGCGTGCCGCGGCGAGGTGCCGCTGCGCGTTGCGGGAG
>JAKASN010000362.1 GCA_021819025.1 Actinomycetes bacterium
GCTCAGTGTGCCCCTGGCGGAGTTGGTTGGATCGGTGGTCGCCATCGAAAAGGACCAACGGATAGCCGAAGTGCTTTCGCGCCTTGTGCAAAGTCGGGCGATTGCCAATTTGGAGGTAGTTGTCGGAGACGCTCTCGAGGTCGATCTGGAATCCCTGATGACCACCAGGTCGCTATGTGGCATCGTTGGAAATCTTCCCTACAACATCTCGGTGCCTTTGATCATGAAAATAATCGAGGAGGTTCCCACCGCGCTCGAAATGGTATTTCTGGTACAAACCGAGGTAGCACAGCGCCTTTGCGCCAATCCGGGAACTAGAGACAGTTCCTTCGCGTCGCTCAAGGTGCAGCTATTTTGCGAGGTCCGACTGGAGATGAAGGTTCCCAACACGGTGTTTGTACCGGTACCCAATGTGAGTTCCTCGTTGATCAAGCTCTCGCGCTCTACCAAGTTTGTCATGGGACGTTCCCAGTCCGTCATCGATGCCGCTCTGGGCGCGGCCAAGCGCGCATTTGCCCATCGTCGGCAAATGTTGCGCAGAACGCTGGAATTGAATCTCTTTGGGGAGGCACTCATTGCCAGCGGCATCGATCCAACGAGAAGGCCCGAGAGTTTGAGGATCACCGAATGGCTCGACCTCGGTGAAGCGATCGTTACCTTAGAGCTGTCCCTTTGATATGGTTAGATGATGATCGCGTTGGATGCCGAGGAAGTTTGTCTGCTCGCCCCGGCGAAGTTGACCACCAAGCTCAAAATCGCTGGAAGGCGTGCCGATGGCTATCACCTCCTCGAAGCAGAGATGGTCTCAGTATCTCTCTATGATGAGGTGCGGCTTTTCCAAAGAGAGTCACTTTCCTCGAGTCGAGTCTCGATCAGTGATCCCGGTGGTCTGCAAGCTATGGGGTTTGAGATGCGCGAGATCCCCCAAGGTTCGAGTAATCTTGTCACCCGCGCGCTAGCTTTAGCTGGGGTTCAGGCCGACATCGAGCTGGTTAAAAGGATCCCACCCGGCGCGGGACTCGGCGGCGGGTCCGCCGATGCCGCGGCGGTCTTGAGGCGTTTTGGGCACCGCGGGGATGTTGCCGAGGTGGCGGCTCTAGGCGCTGATGTACCATTTTGTCTTCAGGTTGACCGTGCCAAGGTGCGCGGGATCGGAGAAGATGTCGAGCGCCTCGAAAACGAGAAGGCTCGTTTCGTGTTGTTTCTCGTCCCGGTACTCTCTCCCACCAAAGCTGTCTATCATGCATTTGACGAACTCGGTGTCGGTGCCGGTGCCACTGATTGCGACGGCCGGGTTTCGAACGACTTGGAGGTAGCGGCGCTGAGCCTCTCGCCGACGCTCGCTAGATACCGGGACTTTATCTCCTCGTTCGTGATTGGTCGTCCCCAGATGGCTGGCTCGGGATCGACTTTTTTCGTCCCTGGAGATTTCGCTTCTCATGGCCTTGGCGATGTGCATCTAGCTTCTGGGATCCCGTCGATGGTGTTTCGGGACGGATCTCTCGTGGTGCTTGGCCTTGAAGTTCGCGAAGTAACTATCGGTGAAGTGGTGGCGACTGCCGGTCTCTGACCGTGTTACCTTGTACACAATGCCCGGGAATTCTCTTATCATTGCGGGCAAGTTAGGGGAGCGTTGCGCTCTCACACTGCGGTCAAAAATGCCCTCTCATTAGGAGGCCGGGGTATGGGCGCAGCCCCAGGGGCGGCAGTTCTCTGCGCTTATGATTTGACGCCCACGAAGCACTTTGCCACCGAAGTTCTTATCGCCTTGATCTCCTTGTGAATAACGATTTCGCGCCACTCAAGCGTGCATCCTCAAGGCATAAATCTTAACTATAGGTGAACAACGGGTAAACGCAAGGTAAACTAAAGTGGAAAAATTGGATAAGCAGCCTCGACTTTAGAGGTTGCGATGGTGCAGTTCCAGATGATTTCGGCACGCGGGCATTGAGTCGATGCGCAGTCTGTGCCCAGAAGGGACCCGGGATGCTTGTAGCGGTGCTGCTTCTGATCGTCGCGGCTGGCTTTGCTGTGGTGAATGGGGCCAACAACGGCAGCACCTTGGTGGTGATGGCTTCGACTTCTACCTCGTTACTTCCGATTACTGCTGTGGCCCTGCTGGCGGGTGGTCTTGTTGTTGGCCCGCTGCTTTTAGGAACTCATGTCGCCGTGACGTTGTCGAGCAAGCTTCTCGAAGCCACTGGACCGTTAGGCGAGCGTACTTTTCTCGTCGGCGTGATAGCTGCGATGCTGGTGATCGGATTGCTTTCTTGGCGCAAGTTGCCAAGCAGCATGACTCTGGCCACTATTGGAGGTCTTGACGGTGCGGGCATCGCTGCGGGGCTGCATACGAGCTGGACCCTTGGCCTGCTTGCCATCGTCTTGGCAATCGTCATTCCTTTGGCCACCGGCGCCATCTCCTTCGCGATATCCCGGACTTTCTTGGCCGTGGCGGACAGGGTTCTTGGTCAGGGCATTGGACGCCATGGCCTAAAGTGGCTTCGGGATTCCACCTTTGCCCTGCAGTCGCTGGCGTACGCGACCAACGATGGGCAGAGAATGTACGCGGTTCTGCTCGTAGCATTGCGCGCTGGATGGCCCGGTGATGGACTTAGCGCTCCCCTTTTTCTCGCACTTGCCACGGCGTTTGGGATGGGCGCTGTCTTGGGCGCTGGGCGTCTTGCGCGCGGGACCCCTTCCCAGCTTGTCGTGGCTGACACCTTTGAGCGCTCTATCGCCTCAGTGATGGCAAGTGCTGCCGCATTTGGCAGTTCAATTATCGGGGTTCCGGTGAGCATGACGCAGACGACCAGCGCTGCGCTGGTCGGGGTCCATGGGACCCGAGGAATGCGGAGGGTGCGGTGGGAAGAGATATCAAAACTTATGAGCGCTTGGCTGATAACCTTGCCTTGCTCGGGAGCGCTCGCCGCTATCGGCGCGCTGGCTCTCAAGCGGATATGAAGATGCCCGCGGTGGGGATCTCGATGATCAAGCATCTGACTGGTAAGGCGAGGTCGGACCTCTCTACGCACGTGTTACGCCAGATAGATGCAACTTTGGAAGCGGCAGCGCTTATCGAATTGGTGGTTTCTGACGGCAGGAATCTTGACACTGCGAGTGGCAAGATGCGTGGTGTCGAGCACGCGGGCGATCGGGCTCGCGCTGATCTTGTCCTTGCATTGTCGTCAGCGTTTAGCACTCCCATTGATCGTGAGGACTTGTTCCGGCTCTCGCGCTCCACCGACGATGTGCTTGACAACCTGCGAGATTTTCTCCGCGAGGTGCGGCTCTTCTCGCCAGAGGGGCTTGAGCCGTGCCGCGCACTTCTACCTCCGTTGAGTGATGGTCTGCGTCACCTTCGTGATGCGGTTTCCTCAATACAGCACGACGGTACGACCGTGGAACGTTCTACCCTTGCCACGCGCAAGG
>JAKASN010000363.1 GCA_021819025.1 Actinomycetes bacterium
CTCACGTGGCTTGCGAAACGCTCCGGTGAAAAAGATTCGGCACACGTGTACCACGATGGCCGCGATGAAGACGTTCGCAGCCCAGTGGTGCATCTGTCGCATCACCAGACCGGCGCGAACCGAAAAGGAGAGATCCAAGGTGGAGGCATAAGCCTCAGATACCGTGTGTCCGCGCTCCGGCGCATAGGCGCCGTGATAGACGATGTCTTTGGCCGAAGGCACAAAGAAGAAGGTAAGAAAGACTCCAGTAAAGAGCAGAATCACGAAAGAGTACATCGCGATCTCGCCCAGCATGAAGGACCAGTGGTCGGGGAAGATCTTATTCAGGGACTTGCGCGTGAACTTGGCGATGCCGAGTCGCTCGTCAAACCAGTCCGCAGTTTGGGTGATCACGCGCCACGCTCCCAGAATCCGGGTCCAACAGGTTGGTCATAGGGTGCCTGGGCGCGAAGTTGCCCCGACGAGTCGAAGTAGATGGGCAGCTGCGGCAAGGGCCTCGGCGCTGGGCCAAAGACGGGGTTGGCTCCGCTCAGCACGTCAAAGAGCGATTGGTGGCACGGACATAGGAGCTGCTGAGTCAACTCTTGATAAAGGCCTACCGGGCAGCCCGCGTGGGTACAGACCTTGGAGTATGCCAAGTAGCCATTGGGGCCCCAAGTCTCCCTGCCGGGCTTGGTGGTCCAGTCCGAGTCGGCGACGCGAATCAGCATGGTCTGAGACATCGCCCCTCCGACGTCATTGGAGGGAAAGACCGTGAGCGCGCCGCCGATCTCGAGAGTATCTACGGTCACCGGGGTTCCGCTCGGGGAGACCACTAGCGAGCCCTTCGTCCAGGCGGTACTATAGAGCGCCTTCTTGGGTTGCGGACCAAGGGACCGCAAGAACGGGAAGAGGTTCACCAAGCCGAAGAGTCCTATCGCGCCTCCCATGAGCTTGGTGAGAAAAGGGCGCCTACCAAGCTGGCGCTGGCCCCTCTCCAGGCTTTCCAAGAATGCTTGGCGCTCGAGGAGCTCGCTCTTGAGAGTTTCGCGCTCTTGAACGTAGGGACCCTGGGGCACCAAATACTTCCCCCAAGCCACCATGCCCATCCCGATTCCCCCCAAGATCACAAAGAGGAGCACCCCTTCGACTTGAGGTTGGCCACCTAGGACGAAAGTCACGCCAAGGGCTAGGGTAGCCAGAACCGAAAGCACGAAGGAGAGCGCCACAAAGGTCTCAACCCCACGGTGGCCCTCACTGACGGGAACCTCGCTGTTCAAGGCTTGGTTTTCATGCTCGATTTGGGTCACTTGGCCCTCCCACCAATCCAAAGTCCCGCGAGCATCAATGAGCCAAGGCCCATGAGAATCCCGACAAAGCCTTCCGTCACCGGCCCGACGTGTCCAAGGGCGATTCCACCACGGTCATTGGGAGCCTTGAGGTAGTCAACGTACTTGACAATGTCGGCCACCTGAGTGTTGCTGAGCGTCAGAGGTCCGAAACGGGGCATATTTCCCGGTCCGGTCCGCATCGCTTCGGCGATTTGGGTAGAAGTCGCCACCGCGAGACTTGGGGCGAAGACACCACTGGCCAAAGCGTCGCCGGCGCCGGTAATAGTGTGACAACCGGCACAGTTAGTAGAGAACAAAGACGCCCCCTGGGCCAGGCTGGCTAGGGATAGATTGACATTGGGGATCGCTGGTCCCCCTGGAGCGAGAGAGGAGACGTAGGCGTCGATCGCCAGCGTTTGGGAACGGGAGAAGCGCGAGGGCTTCTGTGCAGCCTGCACTGTGGGATCCGCGAGCGGCATTCTTCCCGTCGAGACCCAAAAGTCCACCGTGGCCGCTCCAAGGCCTTGGAGATTTGGAGCCCGCGAAGAACCTTGGGCCTCTACGCCATGGCAGCTGGCGCAATTCTCGACGAAGAGAGACTTGCCATAAGGTATGGAGGCTGCATTCAGCGTGAGGTCGGTTATCGCATTGGAGGACGACCCGCCGGGACCAGAGCCATATAGGTAAGAGCCCGTATAGCCATAGTTGCCGAGCTTAGAGGTGTTGTTGGATTGCGCCGCGCCCGCTTGGGGCAAGAGCGCCATCGTTGCGGCACCTGCTGCTAAGGTACCGACCGCTATAGGGATTAGCGTGCTTTTCCCTAGTTTTGGCCGGGGAAGCTTTTTTTTGGACAATTGTTGCTCCTAGTGAACCAGAAACAGCACTGAGTAAAGCGCGACCCAAACCACGTCCACGAAGTGCCAATAATAACTCAGCGATTGAACGACAGCCTGCTCCCCCGGGTCGTTGGTGCGGCCCGCAATTCTGCCAATCAAAAACATCATCGCGACGAGACCCAAAATCACGTGAAGACCGTGCAGGCCTGTCATAACGAAAAAGAGGGAACCAAACGCGTTGGTGGAAGGCGCAAAGGCGACTCGAGACCACTCATAGGCCTGGTTGCCGACGAAAGCCGACCCCATCACGATGGTCATCACAATCCAGCGGATCGCCGAGCGCCTCCGGCCATGCTCGATCTCCCACACCGCCTTTTGCATCGTCCCCGACGACAGCACCAGGATGATGGTGAAGATTCCCGACTGCAAAACGTCGAGCTTGATATTGGCGGGGGGCCATGGTCCATGGTTGTTGGCCCGAAGAGTGAAATATGCCGCAAAGAGTCCGGAGAAGAACATCAACTCCGAAGAGAGCCACACCATCGTGCCCACCCCGAGCATTGATGGCCGGTTAAACCGGATCGGCTCTCTCCCCGCTTCGCTGCGCGCTGTGACAGTCTGGCTCATATACCCCTATTCTTATCAAAATGTACGGACATTTACAGCGAAAGCTAAGGATTTTTGCAAGAAGTACGAAAAACTGCGCTCTTAACTGGAGCGTCGATCCTCCGTCTGGAAATTTGCCTGCACCCTCATCGATCGATGTCTAACCATCCGATACAACTCATATTTCTATCAAAGCTTCGCCCATATTGCACATCGTGCTGCTCAGAGCCCCCCAACCCATCATCGAGGCAAAGTATCTAAGAGCCCCCACTCCCTACTGGTGGCCTCCTCGGAGTCCTCGAAGAGGACGGTGACCCTCTTGGTGGCGCGAGTGACGGCGGTAAAGAGCGCTGCCTTGGCGGCCCTATCATCACCCAGGAGTTTGGTAGGGCCACATACGATCACCGCATCGAACTCTAGCCCCTTGGCATCGGAAATGGTATGCACCTCGACTCGCGCGGCGGGCAAATCTCCGCCTTCTATCATCTTGGCAAGCTCTCCAGCGAGACGCTCTCCCTCGTGATCGATCGGGACTATTACCGCGATCAGCTCAGAGGTCGAACGGCCCAATTCACGGTGAATAGCTTCGAGCACCGCCTCTCGCCAATCAACGGAAACCCGGCTAATGGTGGGAAATTCACCGGTGGAGCGAATCGACACCG
>JAKASN010000364.1 GCA_021819025.1 Actinomycetes bacterium
CGAGATATTTGCGTCACCCTTCGGGTAACCAACAACGGACCGGAGCCCGATCACATCGATGTTTTGCCGACACTATGGTTTCGCAACCGGTGGTCCTGGGGGCTCCACGAGGGGAGGCCCCGCCTCGAGGAGTTCCACGGCGGGATCCGCGCAGTTCATTCTGAACTCGGTGAGTGGGGCCTCGCGGCAAGTCTCAACCAAGACGATAAGCCTCCAGCTTTGCTCTTTTGCGAGAACGAGACCAATACCGAGAGACTGTTTGGATTGCCCGGAAGTACGCCGTATCCCAAGGATGGCATCGCCAATCACGTTCTATATGGGACGTCTTCGGTGAACCCAACCTTGACGGGGACCAAGGCCTCGGCCTGGTACCAGCTGCAGCTTTTGCCGGGAGAAACTTTCGAGATTCGGCTACGCCTCAGCAACGACCCCAACCCGCAAATCGCTGATTTGGGGCGCGGATTCAGCGCTCTAACCAAGCGGCGCGCCACCGAAGCGGATGAGTACTTTGCGTCGATAATCCCCGCCAACACCCCACCAGAGGAGGCGATGATTTTTAGACAAGCGGCAGCAGGGCTCCTTTGGAGCAAGCAGTTTTACCATTATGACGTGGATCGTTGGCTCAAAGGCGATCCGATAGGACCGCAACCGCCACAGAGTCGACTCGCTGGACGCAATGTCGCTTGGCGTCACTTGAATAACGATGACGTGATTTCCATGCCCGACAAGTGGGAGTATCCCTGGTATGCGGCGTGGGATCTCGCGTTTCACTGTGTCGCTCTCGCCCACCTTGACCCCGAGATGTCCAAACACCAGCTCCTTCTGCTGTGTCGAGAATGGTATATGCATCCCAATGGGCAACTTCCCGCTTACGAATGGGCCTTCGGGGATGTCAATCCGCCGGTACACGCTTGGGCGGCGCTGCGCGTCTTTGAGATCGACGGCAGCAAAGATTTTGACTTTCTCGAGAGGGTATTTCACAAACTTCTCATTAACTTCACCTGGTGGGTGAATCGTGAAGACGCTGAAGGCAACAATGTGTTTCAGGGAGGATTCCTCGGACTCGACAACATCGGGCCATTCGATAGATCCACGCAGGTTCCCTCAACTGGGCACCTTGAACAATCTGATGGAACCGCATGGATGGCAATGTATTGCCTCAATATGCTTGAGACCGCGCAGGTACTTGCGCATCATGACATCACCTATGAAGACGTTGCGACCAAGTTTCTCGAGCACTTCGCCTACATCTCCACTGCGCTCAACAGCGCTGGCCTCTGGGATGAGGAGGATGGTTTCTACTACGACGTTTTACACATGAACGACGGATCTCGGGTTCCCCTTAGAGCTCGCTCCATGGTGGGCCTGATTCCCATGTTCGCCGTTGCCGCATTCGGAGGAGACCATGTCGAGCGGCTCAAGGACTTCTCCAAGCGCATGGGGTGGTTTATCGCCAACAAACCGCAGTATTCCGAGTCATTGGAGCACCTCAAGGATGCTGTTCCTGGGCGGCGCCACTTGGCTTCAGTAGTGACGCCGGACCGCCTCAAAAGGATTCTCGCCAAAACGTTGGACGAGAAGGAGTTTCTCTCGCCATTCGGGCTTCGGTCTCTGTCTGCGATCCATTCAGAATATCCTCTCGAAGTAACTCTGGAAGGCGCGACAGTTCGGCTTGACTATGAGCCGGCAGAGTCTACCTCGGGACTCTTTGGGGGAAACTCCAACTGGCGGGGTCCGATCTGGTTTCCCCTTAACTATCTTGCCATCGAAGCGCTACACCGCTATTACCGCTGTCTCGGAGATGAGTTCAAAGTGGAGTTTCCCACCGGCTCGGGGATATTGCTCAACCTTCAAGAGGTGGCACATGCTCTGTGTCGGCGCCTTATCGCACTATTTCTTGACGATGCCTCGGGTCGGCGTCCCGCCTTCGGCGCGGCGCAACGTTTCCAAAGTGACGCGCGCTGGCACGATCTACTCATTTTTAACGAGTACTTTCATGGCGATTCCGGAGCGGGACTTGGGGCCTCTCACCAAACGGGGTGGACCGCGCTGCTGGTCGATCTCATCCTCGAGTCCAACGACCCGAGACGCAGCGACTGATGAGGATCGGCCGGGAGGTAGCTTAACTCCATCGATATTGCCACGCCAACTGCCTTGTCGTGCGCAGCACTCAAGGAGTAGCAATTTTGAGAAGCTGGCCAGCCAGGACCGAAAGCGGTCTCGCGGTGCTCCAAACAGCGTGAAAGTTTCGGCTCAGGTCGATTCCGGTAGTTTCTACCGCCACGAGGCGTTTCGCGTCGAGGTCATTGCTGGCGGCAATGTCGCTCAGTACGGCTGGCCCCCCGCCGTTGCGTGCCACGCTCAGAATGGCGCTGGTAGATCCGAGCTCGCGCTTGGAGTGCAGGCCTCCCCACGGTTTAAGTGCGGCTTCTAGCACTTCACGGGTTCCCGAGCCTATTTCTCTGGTAAGCAAGTCGCTCGCGGCTAATTCGTCCCCCGAAACTGGTCGCTTTCGCCGCGCCCACTTATGGCGGGGGTCGACGACCACAACTAGATGGTCACCGCCCACCAATTGGGTCTTTACACCCGGTGAGCCTGTCGCCACCCCTTCGACAAAGCCGATATCAATGGAGAGATCCACGACACGCTCGAAGACTTTTGCCGAATTGCTCACTTCAAGGGTTAAGGTGACCTCGGGATATTCGCCGCGAAGTTCCTCGATCCACGCCCCGAGGAGATATTCAGCTAGGGTAAAGGACGCGGCGACACGAAGGTGCGATTCCACCTCGGCGCGCAGGGCCGATGCTGTGACCATCATCGTCTCTGCCGTGGCGAGCACCTTGCTAGCGTAGGTCACGATTTGCTGGCCCGCTAAAGTCAGGCGTGTTCCGGATTGGTCTCTTACCAAAAGTACCAAGCCGAGTTGACGTTCGAGGTGGGTCATCTTCATGGAGACCGCAGGCTGGGAAAAGCGATGACGGCTCGCCGCTTGGCCCAGACTGCCTAGCTCGGCTACCGATATCAGGAGATCCAAGGTAGCGAGTTCGGGGGTATTCGCACGCAGCATGCCATTGATCATACCGACCGCAATTTATGACAGGGACGCTCGAAAAGCAGTATCAAGAGTTGACTACCGTTTGATTTCGACGTGCGTGTCATATTAAATACTCATTGCACTGGGCTAAGTGTTCCGTGCTGTAGCGAGCGGGCGTAGTTCTCTCCGACTCCAAACTTTGGATCATAAGTGATACTTATGAGTTGATACTTATTTGCCGGATAGCCGTTGGTAGAATCCCTCTCTAGCGTTAAAGGGGTGACTAGCTATCCTGAACTAAATAGACCCACTGGCTTGCGTCGAGTGCTTTGGCTGCTTTCCTCAGCGGATAAGCCAGATAGTGTTCTCGGCTATC
>JAKASN010000365.1 GCA_021819025.1 Actinomycetes bacterium
CAGCCTCATCAAGCGTTACCGGCCACGCTTCAACATCCGCCTTCGCGACGACAAGAGCTACCCATATTTGGTTGTCACTGCTGATCAGCCTTGGCCCCGGGCCGCGGTCACCCGGCAGGCTCACCGTCGCTCCTGGCATTATTTCGGGCCTTATGCGCAGGCCTATGCAATTCGCGAAACTCTCGATCTCTTGATTCGAACTTTCGGAGTGCGAACCTGTTCGGATGCGAAGTTCGCCCGCCAAGCCAAACTAGGCAGGCCGTGCCTGCTATTTCACATCCAACGCTGCAGCGGACCGTGTGTCGGGGAGATTAGTGCCGAGGAGTATCGCGAGGTAATAGCGGGCTTTGAATCCGTTCTCAAGGGAAATGCCAAGGAGATCGTGGAATCCCTCACCGAGGAGATGTCTCGAGCTTCAAGAGCCATGGAATTCGAGTCCGCAGCTCGAACTCGTGATCGCCTCTCTTCGCTGGCGCGGGTGATCGAGCGCCAAGAGATGGTGGGTTCGCCCTCTGACAACTTGGACGTCGTTGGCCTTTGCTTGGACGAGCTGGAGTGTCAAGTCGAGGTGCTTGTGGTGAGATCAGGTCGAGTAAGCGGGCGACGCAGCGTGGTCGTCGACCGCGTCGAGGAACTCAGCGACGCTTCCCTGGTAGCGAGCGTGCTCGAGCAGCTCTACGCCGAGTCGCCCACCGAGTTGCCACGGGAGATCCTTCTTGGGATGCATCCTGAGGATGAGGAGCTTCTTGGGCTATGGCTAGGCCAGCTCCGTGGCGGGAGTGTCTCGCTGCGGGTCCCACAGCGGGGCCACAAGAAGGCGCTTTTGGATCGCGCCAACGCCAACGCCGCGGAGTCCTTCCGGCGTCATCGCCTTCGCCGTGCTTCCGACCATAACTCTCGAGTGCAGGCTCTCTCCGCGCTCGCCGACGAGCTGGCCCTGCCGCTCTTTCCGTTGCGTATCGAATGTTACGACATGAGTCACCTCGGGGGCAGCAACTATGTGGGCTCGATGGTGGTCATGGAAGACGGCCTTCCCAAGCGGTCAGACTATCGCCGTTTCAAGGTCAACGTTGATCACAATGACGACTTTGGCGCGATGTACGAAGTGCTGACGCGCCGTCTCGCGCGCTTGGCTGAGGAGGCTGATGAGATCGTCGACAGCCAGGGGCGCTTGACGAAGTTTTCCTACCCTCCTTCGTTAATCGTGGTCGATGGCGGCAAAGGGCAGCTCTCGGTGGCACACAAAGCGCTGGTGGAGGCGGGCCTGGACCAGGAGATCCCCTTGGTATCTCTGGCGAAGAAGTTTGAGGAGGTCTATGTGGTGGGCCAGAGCGAGCCGGTGAGAATTCCCCGCACTTCACCATCACTATTTTTGTTGCAACAGATCCGAGATGAGGCGCACCGCTTTGCCATCACCTACCACCGAAGTTTGCGCGACAAAGCGATGACACATTCCATCCTTGACGAGGTGCGTGGCCTCGGGCCGATGCGCAAGAAAAAATTGTTGGCGCAATTTGGCTCGTTGAAGAAGATTCGCGAGGCCACGCGCGAGGAGTTGAGCGAGCTCTCCTGGCTTCCCAGCGAAGTGGGGGAGTCGGTATACGACGTCATCCACGGGGATATCGCCCGAGCGAAGAACGCTAGCGTCGGAACCGCTCAAAGTAGCGATCCCGACGGGGCGTCCCATTCTGTCACTTCAAGCAAAGTTGAAAGCGAATAGTTGCCATGGACGAGTTTCAAAGTTACCTCGACGGGGAGTTCAAGTCGATCGCCTCGGAGTTGTGGAGCCACAACGCAAACTGGTGGCAGGAGGGATTCACCGAAGGAGCGGACCCGGAATACCGCGAGCAGATTCTTCCCATCCTCGGGGAGCTCTCTGGCCAAGCCAAGAGGGTTCTTGAGATTGGGACCGGAGAAGGTCAGGTGTTGCGCTATTTGGAGCGCCTCGCACCGCGCGAGCGCCTCGTCGGGGTGGATCCCACCCCTGAACAGATCGAGCGGGCCGTAGCCCGAGGTGGGCCCGAGCTCTACCTACGCGCCGGCGCGGAGGGCCTGCCTTTTGGGGATGCATGCTTTGACACCGTGATAGCCTGCTTGGTTTTCGAGCACATTGATGACCTTGAAGTAGCCCTCGGTGAAGTGGCGAGAGTGTTGGTTGACGGCGGGCGCTTCCACTTTTTGCTCAATCACCCGCTCTTTCAGACGCCGGACTCGGGATGGATCGATGACCAGGTATTTGAAGAGCAATATTGGCGCATCGGACGTTACCTCGAGGAGCGCCATACCGTCGAGGAAGTAGAAAAGGACGTCTTCATCCCCTTCGTCCACCGACCCCTCTCGCGGTATCTCAATGCGGCGCGGCAGGCCTCGCTGTGGCTAGAAAAGATGCTCGAGCCAGCGCCGCCACAAGGCTTTCTCGATCTCGCGCCGGAATATTACCAAGCCCGGTTCGTGCCGCGCTTGCTGGTGCTGGACTTCGTCCGCGAGGCGCGGACTTCTTCTGGTTCCGGTGGCGTCCGCGCTACGCTATCTGCCCCTTAGGATGACTAGGCAGTGACGGACTACCTCTTCATAACCGGGATGTCGGGAGCGGGTCGCTCCTCTGCTGCGGCAGCTCTGGAGGACCTCGGCTGGTTCGTCATCGACAACATGCCCGTGGCGCTGATTCCCAAAGTTGCCGACCTCGCTGATATGAACAAAGACGCCGACCGGGTGGCCTTTGTGATCGGGCGCTTTGGAACCGAGACTCCCGACGATGTCGCGCGCGAGATCCAAGCGCTTCGCAACATAGCCACCTCGGCGAGGGTGCTCTTTTTGGAAGCCACCGACGAAGCTTTGATAACGCGTTTTGAGAGCACTCGCCGGCGTCATCCCCTCCTGGATGAGGCGGTGGGTGAAGCTATCGCTCGGGAGAGAACCATGCTCCAAGTGCTGAGAGACTTGGCCGACGTGGTGGTGGACACCTCGTCCTACAACATCCACGAATTTCGCCGTCGCCTCAGCGAGCTCTTTGCCACTTCGGTTGCCCAGGAGAAGCTCATCGTAACTGTGGTCTCCTTCGGATTCAGCTATGGAGCGCCCCGCGACGTGGACCTCCTCTTTGACTGCCGCTTCCTGCCTAACCCCCATTGGATCCCGGAACTGCGCAGCCACACCGGCCTGGAGGATCCAGTGCGCGAGTACGTGCTAGCCCAAGAAGATACCCAGCTCTTCATCCGCAAGCTCACTGACCTCTTTGACTTTCTCGTCCCTGCTACGAGCATGAGGGCAAGTCGTATCTCACCGTGGCGGTGGGCTGCACCGGGGGCAGGCACCGCTCGGTTGTTCTCGCCGAGGAGCTCTCGAGCTACTTTGCCACGCGAGGACTCGAACCTCGTACCATGCACCGGGATGTCGATCGTTGAGC
>JAKASN010000366.1 GCA_021819025.1 Actinomycetes bacterium
AGGTTGGCAGATCTGGAACAACCTCCAGACCAATGGGACACTTCTCGATGAAGCCTGGTGTGAATTTCTTGCGGCAGAACACTTCGAGGTCGGTCTCAGCGTGGATGGGACCCAAGCAATACATGATCTCAACCGTCGCGACCGTCGAGACCGCGGCACCTACCAACGAGTCGCCGCCGCGTACCACCGCCTTGCCGCGCATGGAATCAGAGCTGACCTCCTCTGCACCGTTACCCCGGCGACCGTCGGCGATCCCGTCGGGGTATATCGCGCGCTGCGCGAGTTGGGAAGCCCATTTCTGCAATTTCTGCCCGTGGTTACAAGGACTCCCCAGGGAACGCTAGGTGAGGGATCGGTCTCGGGGGAGGACTACGGACGCTTTCTCATCGACGTCTTTGATGAGTGGGTTCATCATGACCTCGGAGCGGTCCTGGTGCAATTTTTCGCTGAGTCGATCAAGGCATTTGCCGGAGGGTCTCCCGGACTTTGTGTGATGGCTCCGACGTGTGGAGAGGTGGTCGCGCTCGAACACGACGGCTCAGTTTACTCCTGCGACCATTTTGTCGATGACCAGCATCGCCTTGGGTCGATAATGGAGTCCGATCTTGCCGCTCTGATCTCCTCTCCCCAACAGCGAGCCTTTGGAGACGCCAAGCGCGATACGCTAGTCGCTCAGTGCCTTCGGTGTCCTTGGCTAAGCGCCTGCAATGGGGGGTGCCCCAAGGACCGTCTCGGAGTTAGCTCTGACGGAGAGATGGGGCTGCATGTTCTCTGCGAAGGGTTGGTCGCCTTCTTCGAATATTCCGCGCCATATATGTATCGCATCGTAGAACTCGGCCGGGCGAAGAGGGGACCCGCAGAGGTGATGGCCGAGTTCCAAGCCGAAGCGAGGCTGCGCTGGCATTCAGTGGGCCGAAACGATCCCTGCCCGTGTGGCAGCGGCCGAAAGGCCAAGGTCTGCTGCTGGTCGAAGAGGCCTTGAACTTTTCCTTCGAGGGGCACTAGGTTTTAGGACCTGTGGGCATATCCGATCGCGCAATGGCGAAACGGGTACGCGCCACGGAGCGCTTGGTTAGCTGATGGCCAAGGCGATGCCAGACGCGACGGATAACCTCGCGCGACTACGCGGCGTCGCGGCTTGTGATCGGATGCTGCGAGAAACCAGCGTGTTCGCATTTCGCAGCGGGCTTTAGTCTGCATGTGGGCAAGGAATAACTCAAGGCCTAGACAATCTCGACGTTTGGGGATGGCGAGTTGTGCCGGGATCTCGTGCCACGAAGTGATTCCGCCAAAGATGTCGGATAAGGCGTGTTTTGCAAGTTTTAGCCGTCGCTTCGGGGGCAAAACCGGGGTACTTCCAAGGCCCCTTTGCAAGATTCCAACCCCCGCCATATGCGATTTTGTCACAGGGCCGCTGGGAGAATCCCATTGCGATAGCGCACCAGATCCGGTCAGAACGGATTGCCGGAAATCCCACGATGCGCGACCTAGCATATCGCCGGCTAGCGCGCAGCGATTGAGGGGCGCACATGGTGCTGAGTTCCTTGAGTCGCCTGAAACTTTGCGGTGCTCGACGCACCCTCGAGTTCGGCTTGCTCGCGAGATAGCATGGAATGCCGAGACGGCTATCGTGCCTTGAAGGCCCTGAAGGAATGCCACACGGAGGTGTCGCCTTGGCAAATATCGATATGGCACTGTTGGCGGTCCCGCCTGATCAAGATCCCCTATGCTGGGGGTCTTGCCCGAACTGGAGTCGCGCGAGCCAAGCCGAGTGGGAGGACTAATGAATATTGGCAATGTTTCTGGCGATGAATCTTCTCTTCATCGGCCGGAGCCGCTTGCGAACGATGCTTCGGTACCTCACCCGGCTGATACGCAGAACGCGGCGATTGCATCTCGCTTGAATTGGTTGCGGGCTGGTGTGCTTGGGGCGAACGACGGGATCGTCTCCTTGGCGGGCCTCGTTGTTGGCGTTGCCGGAGCGAGTGCGGCGCAGAGCACGATCTTGACTGCAGGTGTCGCTGGCCTAGTGGCCGGAGCGGTTTCTATGGCGCTCGGCGAATATGTCTCGGTAAGTAGCCAGCGCGATACCGAGGCCGCGCTACTGGCTCAAGAGCGCCGTGAACTTGCCGAGACACCCGAGCTTGAACTTGCCGAGCTTGCTGGAATTTACCGGGCTAAAGGTCTCACCGAGGAGACTGCTCGAAAGGTCGCCGAGGAGCTCACCGACCATGGGGCCTTTAGGGCCCATGCCGAAGCCGAACTTGGCATCAATCCAGGAGCTTTAACCAATCCGTGGAACGCAGCAATATCTTCGGCGATATCGTTTAGCATTGGCGCGGCATTTCCGCTGGTGGCAATTCTCGTTTCTCCGATCTCGCTACGAGTTCCGATCACGTTTTTGGTAGTCTTGCTGGCCCTAGCGCTCACTGGCGACGTAAGCGCGAGACTCGGCAGTGCCGGACGAGGTCGAGCGGTGGTGCGAGTTGTGCTCGGGGGTGCGCTGGCGATGCTTGTCACATACGGGATCGGCCACCTTCTCGGCGCCGCTGGGGTGTAATCGCAGAACCAGGCGCTTTGCTAGGGTTTCCGAGTCGATGTTCATCGAGTGAGTTTAGAAAGATGTGCGGGCGCGCCATAAATGCAAAATTTGCGATGGCCCCCCGCATCGCGAACGAAGCTTGCCTGTTACCAAATTTGACCTTGTTGACCAACGAATACGAGGTTGGCAGTTCTGAGATCGCTCGGCGCCTTGGGTACCTACTTGACGCCCGTGTCGCTCCATTGCGGCGCATTGGCTCTCGATGGGCACTCGGCTGACGGCTTTGGTCACAAGGGTTCGGATCGCTCCAGGCTACCTGCGAGCCCATGGGGAGTTCTCAGGTGGCAGATGCATCCGGGGCCAGAGTGTTTTTTCCCAAATCGATGGGGAGGAAGACGGCAAATGCGGTCGAAGACGCATGCTCAGCGCAAGGGAAACGAAGCGCTTCGTAGTACAAAGCCCGATCCTTCAGAACTGGGACATCGGTTTCCGAAGTAGCGCTCCAATGCGCCATAATCCCAACGGCTGTGCTGTTGAGTACCCGATCCTTGTGCGTCGTTGGTGTTACGCCGCGATAGTTGAAGCTTAACCGCATTCGCACGTGGCTCCTCGGACAGTTGTTTGCAGCCTTCACTTGACGTGGACCTGCGATGACGACGACCCTTGCTTGGACCCGAGCGCAAGGAAATCAAGGCAGTTATCCCGTGCCGCCCTGTTCCCATAAATCCCTTGTGGCATCAGCTCCCCTCGTGCCCCTCGCCATCAGCCATCTTGTGCCCCTCGTGCCCCTCGCCATCAGCCATCTTGTGCCCCTCGTGCCCCTCGCCATCAGCCATCTTGTGCCCCTCGTGCCCC
>JAKASN010000367.1 GCA_021819025.1 Actinomycetes bacterium
TCTCACGCGCAGGCCATCTTGGAGCGCAATGAAATGGGACTCTATGCGAGAGCGGAGTTTTTCGGCGATGCTGAGTGCCGCTTCTAGATCAGTCCCACCCAAAAAGAGCACGAACTCTTCTCCTCCGAAGCGCGCCAGGAGATCGACCTTGCGAACCGAGGAGCGCAGTCGTCTTGCGATGCTTTTTAGCACTAAGTCCCCATTGAGGTGACCATGGGTGTCGTTGATTCGTTTAAAGTGATCGAGGTCCATAAAGAGCAGGGAGGCTGGCTCGCCTCTTGCCGCAGAGGCCTCCAACGCCTCGATCATGCGTGTCGAGAAGGTGCCGCGGTTGGGTAGTCGTGTCAGAGCGTCGGTTTCGGCGATCACCTCGAGTTGACGATAGAGGATTACTTGCGAAACCGCAGTGGCGCATTGGTCGGCAAAAAACTCCAAAGCCTGTACGTGGTAGAGCTCTGGAAAGTAGCCGTTGGTGGGTTCGTCGATGGACACAATCCCAAGAAGCTTGCGATCGGAGTCGTAAAGCGGAATGTTGAGCGAGTCGAGGGGGTGCCACATTCCCGGCCTCCAGTCGCGCGCTGGCGAGGGGATACTTAGAGATTCCAGGAGTGTCTGGGGAACCTGAAATTTGCTGTGGTCATAGAGAAATGATCGACTGATCATCATCTCGGGTTGCATCATCGGCGCGAAGTCTGCGAGGTCGAGTTGGTGCGTGGATAGGTGATCGACCTCCTTGTCGCTCAAGCCATAGGTGGCGCGTATTTTAAGCAAGCTACTTCCGGGATCGAGAAGCATCAAGGCAACTCTGGCGAAGCCACCTGCTTCAGCCATAGTTCTCGCGATTCCCGAGAGCATGTCATCGAGCTGGATTTCCCTCTTTACGGTGGTACTTGCTTCAAAGAGCCGCGCCACTTGCTGGCGCTGAGCTTCGAGAATTCGTAGCTGTGCAGTAGCGTTGTTGCGTGCGCGAATCAATTGCAGCGCCACCGAAGAGAGATGCGCGAAAGTCTCGAGCACCAGAGCAGAGTCCCCCGAAGGGAGCTGGCCGTCGAGCGGGTCGTCGGGGCCGAGTAAGCCGACAACTTCACCGTCGCGTCCGAGAAGTGGTGCGAAGAGCAGCGAGGCACTGTGCCATGAAGTAGATTCTTTCGCCGTGGCGGGGGTGGGGATGATGTGTGGTGCCACACGTGAATCGGAGATAACCGCGCTTCTGCCGTCTACCCAGAGAACTTCACCGATGCGCTCGGCATTTGCAGAGATAATCTCATAGATCGCTCCGGGAATGGAGTAGCTCGGCGATACCTCTACCGGATCTACGTTAGCGAGCGCATAGCTCGCCCGAATGTGAAATGCGTCGTCGGCCTCGCGGACGAAGACGAAGCATCGCCCGAATCCAAGATAGGTGCAGGTGCTTCTCGCCACGAGCTCCAGCAGCTCCGTCTCGTCCGCGATTTCTATTAATGCCCGAGAGACGCCGAGTACGGCGCGGAGCTTGTCCAACGCCACCGCGCTTGCCTGGGGAGTTCTTGCAGAGATAACGTTTTGCTTAGCCATGTCAACCCAAATGAAGCAGATTGCTCGAGAAAATTGCTTGTCCCTCACGGGATTATCGGGCGAAATTGCGTATCCCTTTATCTGCGATGTGCACTCCGTTCAATCTTTAGGTTGTAGCTGCTGTAATGCTTTCATTTGCCTATGAGTATTTGCGCTCGTGGCACCCCGCCGGGGTCCTTGACGGTAGTTGCGCTGCAACAGATATGAAATAACCTGGACTTTGTCAGCGTTGATAACGAGATGTAAAGGTTTGCTGGGCTTCCTTCGAGGGGTTTAGCCGAAATGATAAGAGCGGAATTATGAGTGAAAAAGCGTCCTTGGGCGGGGTATTTGAAATTGGGAAGAGTTTTGAAGTCCACCGCCTCGGATATGGGGCAATGCAGCTTACTGGCCCTGGAGTTTGGGGGGAACCTGCAGATCGTTCTAATGCGGTTGCAGTTGTCAAAGAAGCGGTAAGTTTAGGTATCGACTTCATAGACACTGCTGACTCATACGGGCCAGACGTCTCTGAAAGTATTATTCATGACGCCCTCCACCCCTACCCGAGTGCGCTTAAGATCGCAACCAAGGCTGGGCTGGTGCGCACAGGCCCGAATCAGTGGCACCCGGTGGGCCGTCCCGAGTATCTACGCCAGGAGGCGGAGATGAGTTTGAGGCGCCTTGGCATCGAGCGCATCGACCTTTTCCAACTGCACCGCATCGACCCAAAGGTCGACTTGGCGGAGCAGGTTGGACTGCTCGCCGACCTCCAGCGAGAAGGAAAGATCGATCGCATCGGTCTCTCGGAGGTAACGGTCAGCGAGATCGAGGCAGCTTCCAAATATGCCAAGATCGACACCGTACAAAATCTCTACAATCTCGCAAACCGACGGTATGAGGATGTCGTTGAGTATTGCACCGCCAACTATATCGGCTTTATCCCCTGGTTCCCCATCCAGACCGGGGCTCTCGCGGAGGGCTCGGGTTTGCTCGGCAAAATAGCGGCGGAGCTCGGCGCTACGGCGGCCCAGGTTGCTCTGGCGTGGCTGCTGCGACGCTCGCCAGTGATTCTTCCCATCCCTGGCACCTCATCCATATCCCACTTGCGTGAAAATGCTGGTGCAGGAGAGGTCGAGCTTACCGACGAACAGTTTGAGCTTCTCAAGGGTCTTGCCAAGCTGTAACCCCTGCGATATTGCTGGTGGTTACTAGCTCGAGTGGCGTTGCGTCGCCGGAGTAATGATGCCACTGAGGTTGCGGGCGGTGTTGATCAGTGCGACGTGGGTCAATGCCTGAGGAAAGTTGCCGAGCATTCTGTGGGTGTGCGGATCGTACTCCTCTGAGAAAAGTCCCAGCTCGTTCCCTAGTGTGAGAAGGTGATCGAAGCGTTCCTTGGCCTCTTTGGAGCGCCCACTGAGTTCGAGGTTATCAACGAGCCAAAAACTACAAGCCAGGAAGACGCCTTCGTCACCGGGAAGTCCGTCTTCATTGGTGGCCCCGGTTTCGTAGCGCCTGACAATTCCCGAGACACTTAGGCGTCGATCGATTTCGGCGACGGTGCGAATCATTTTGGGATCTTTGGCATCGACAAATCCCACCAAGGACAAGAGTAGTAGCGAGGCGTCGACGTTTTCAGAGTCGTAGTCTTGCACGAAGTAGCCCAAGTCGTCTCGGTAGCCGTGGTTCATCACCGAAACGCGAATCTGCTCGCGCGTCTCGCGCCACTTCTCGGCGGGGCCGTCCATGCCGTAGCGCTCTACGAGCTTGACCGCCCTGTCAAATACCACCCAGGCCATCGCCTTGGAATAGGTGAAGTGGCGCCGGGGCCCCCTTATCTCCCAGATCCCCTCGTCAGGCTCTCTC
>JAKASN010000368.1 GCA_021819025.1 Actinomycetes bacterium
GGAGTTGGCTGAATATTTCTTCGTGATGCCACAGTAAAGGGCTCGGCGATGCGCGCGCTCCACTCTGCTAAATAGGTAGGCTATCGCAATTTCATATGGCAGGCTAGCGGTCATTAGTTTTGGAAAGTGCTCGAAGTAATCCCGGAGTTCCTTGGGCTGGTCTTGGTACAGCTTGAGGAGTCCTTTGTAACTAGCAGGTATTGTCGCAGGTGGTATCATTTGAGGTTCCTCCGTTGTTTGGCCGAGTCAATTGAGTGCAAATGGCGTATAACGTCCACCAAAAAGAAGTCGTCGCCGACGACCGCCATAAAAGCCGCGAAGCGTCCAGACTGCGGGCGGCGGCGATGAAGCGAGCTCCATGATGTATAATAATCGAGCATCTTTTTTTTGGTTGTTATGCGACGCGCGCTCAAGGATAGTGGCTCAAATTGATTTACTTTTTTTGGCATGATAAACTAACAGGGCGACAATTCCCCAGAAAATGCTGGAGCCTATCCAAGCCCAAGTGTTACTGTAGGCAAAGTCGAAGGACTTTTCGATTGTTCTACTCGAGAAAAGCGCAATTAAAAGGGCAGAGGGTAGTAGGTACAGGCCGACCACGAGCATCACGAGGGCACCTATTACGATGACTATGCCAATTAGGGAAGAAAAGCATCCGCCTCCAGGTGGCTGGTCAGATGTTTTGCCGATGTATCTTCCACGACTATCATAATGGTACTTTTCCATAGCTGGCCCCTATCGATTTAATCTTAACATCATGCACTGATGAAGGTGTTGCGGTCATTGCTCCCTGTCGGTAAGCCCCTTAAGCTGAGGAAGAGCCTTTAGTGCCTTAATTGCCAGGGCTATTGCCTGGTCCATCCCTGCGTGGGACAGGAACTCTTGCTGCTCCGGCATTGGAGAGCTGACTGTAAGGGCAGTAATGACAGCGATAAATCTGTTATTTCCCAACGGCGGGAAGTCGCTTGCCGTTATTAAGTATCGGTGGAAGGGAGATGGCAGTCCTTGCCCGGTGTCGCTGCCTCCAAAGAAATCAACGGATCTCTCGGTCATTGTTCCTCCATTTGTTTCTTGGGTGTCTTGATAAATGCGCGTGTCGCATAACGTCTCGCACAAAAAAGTTCGTCCCGCTTTGGCGCCATAAATGTGCGAAGCTCGACGAGCGCGCCGAAGCGGGATGAAGCGAGACCGATATATAAAAATGTCGAGCGTCTTTTTTGTGCGTGTTAGCCGCCCGTTGTTTTGCGCCTAGAACAATTGCTTGACTTCTCCATACAATTCTTTCCAGAAACCCTGTCGGATGCGGAATTTTGTACCATGATTGTGGTGAGTGCGGGCGTCGAAATCTATTTGGATGATGCCCCGTTCTATGCAAGAGAGGAAGTTGTCAAAGGAGAATGCGGAAAGCATCAGCAAGCTCTGATAGGCAAAGTATTCTCTGCCTTTTTCGAGTTTGCTGTCGGCGATAACGTAGAAACAGTTTCGGGCCTTTTCGCCCATCAAATCTCTGAGGTCATCGAAGCCCCAATATGGTTCTGGGTTGAATGATGCAAGGCCCACGCGACTTTCGACGGACTTGAGCCAGCTGCTAATATCTGGATCAGAAGCATCAGCTTTCGTTGCGTCAAAGATAAATCTGATCTTCCTCTGTCCTCGATCGACGAGAACGGTGAAGCCTCGGTTGGTGAACTGAGTCGCGCTTGTGGTGGAACGAAAGCTCATCTCAGTCCGTGGGTATTTCTTTCCGGCCTCTTTATGTGGCCAACCATAGAGGGGAAGCAGCATTTTTGCCACAATATCCTCGCCACGGGGAAAAGGCTCGTAGTGCTTGAGGGTGACTAGCGATGAAGTGTGAAGCCTTTGCCCCTTTAGCTCCCAACCATTTGCGTTTGCGATAGGAAGGTTGTTCTCGGGAATTCCGAGGAGGTTCTCAAGAGTGTTACCAACAGCGCCGTCGTTCCGCGTGTTCTTGGTCTTCTTGACACTTTTGATCCAGCCTTGTTTGGTAATCTGCCTAATGTCTTCAATCAGTTGTTCTTTGGTGATTGTCTTGATCACGGGGTGGTCTCCAGAAGTCTAGTAGGTATTCAAAGGTCACACCCATCGTGATGTAATTGCTTGGCCAACCAAAGATGCCAATCTGATTTACGATGTTCGTGCGATCCCATATGATAATGTTGCGAAGCTCAAAACCGCGCTTTCGCAGCTCTTGGATTAAAGATACGTGTATAGTTATGCGTTGGTTTTCCCACCACATGTCGGGAACGTTGATTACGCAATGAGCTTTGGGATGGAGTAAGGGAAGCAGTGATTCGAATATGTCTCCCATGGATTGAGAGTACTCGTCAAGAGCCATGGTGCCAAGGTCCCGTGGGTCTTGGGAGTATTGCTCGACTTTGCCAAGTTGTCCGTTGTCTCTATCGCGGCGAGACTTGTTCTTGCGGGGCCGATTGAGCAAGTTCGCGTAAGGTGGGGATGTCCAAATAAGCTTGATTGTGCCCGGTTCGAGATAGGCGGGTATGTTCCTCGCATCGTCCTGGATGGCAACTTGGCGGGCAGTTGTGAAAATCTCTGACTGCTTGATCCTGCTCGCACAGAGATCGACATATTTCTTCTGTAGGTCAAAGCCAACAGCGTTCCGATTCAGGTCGTTGGCGGCGACAAGGGTAGTACCGCTTCCGACAAAAGGATCAAGGACTAATTCGCCCTGATGCGTGAAAAGCTCAATGACCTTCTTGGAAAGAGCGATTGGGAAAGTCGCGGGGTGGACTTGTTTGTCACGGATGTCTCGTGATTCGAACGTAAATCGCCACACACCAAGTTGGGACTTCAGCCACTCTTTCGCAGGCAGGCAATTTATGTGGGTGGGGCCGCATGAGCACGTCTTGGTGTGCCCGATCTGAAGTTTCGTTTGATATTCGACTGAGCCCTCGCGGATTATCTGAGACGGGGCATCCTTCTTGCGATTCGACGCCCGCTTGGTTATTGTTGAGCTAGACAATGAATTGACCTCGTGATTGTTTAAGGTCAATATACAAAAAGTCAAAAACTGAATCTAATTGCATTGATTCTTTTGATTAAGCGCGCAAAACAATGGCGGCTAACGTTTACGAGAAAAGAGTCGCGCCGCGCTCCTTCTTTTGCAATATGCGCGGCGTGAAGCGCGCTCCACGATATACAATAATCGAGCGTCTCTTTTCTCGTTGTTATCTGCCGTTCGCACCATGGTGTCATCAGTTATGGTTGGTCGGATCCTTAGACCGTAGGTAGCGAACGAATGAAGCTCCCCGCCGCAAGCGGCGGGGTATCTTGTCAGAAAAGAGCGAGTTGTTCAGACTTGTGTAATACAGTATACTCATCTTCGATTCCTTGTTCTCTCACATATCTTGCAA
>JAKASN010000369.1 GCA_021819025.1 Actinomycetes bacterium
TCCGATCTGAATTGGTAATGAGCGCCGCGTCTCGCATCATATGGAGATGCTCCCATCTCGCGCCGCAGGGGGTCGATGAACTTGAGAGTCACGGGTCGATCTCTCAGGGCGTGGAGGGGTGAAAGTGGGGGATTTTTGATCAACTTCCCGATTGCGGGGTGGCCCGAACCCATGATCGGCTCATCGAGCACGCGCATCGATGAGCATTGGCAAACCGCAGTTTTCCATTGAGCGATTCCGTTGCTTCCTCTCGCATGGGAGTGGGAGAGAATTAGCACCAACTGTATTTCTGGATCGGATTCGGACACAACGTGGAAAAAAGATCCTCAGAACTTGATCTAATTTCTCTGCTGGTTGGCACGGTAGTTAATCTCGCCGGCTTTCTGATTTTTCCCCGAACTCGGGTACTTCTGGCCGCTAGGTAGCAATTCCAGTTGCTTGGTATTTCTGAGAACTCGAAGGTCTGTGATGTTAGTTTTACGGGGGGCACTTACTTATATGCTACACCTAGCTCTTAGCGCGAAATGTGGCCGTTTGATCGCCAGAGAGATGTCCCCTGGCGATCGTGCTTCGCGCCAGGGCAAATGTTCGCACTCGGCGAAAGCGAAGCGGTTGCCGCCTGTGATCTTGGGAGCGAAGGCGCAGAGCGCGCTATGTCGTGGCAGTTGGGATTCGAGCCGGTAGACGCAGTTATGGATTTTCTTCGCGGTCGAGCCCTTGGATCAACAGCCAAGCGCCGCTGGAAGCCGGTAACGCTCCGTCACCCTGATCGCTCCGTACTAGGACTTCGCCCAATTTAACGGGTATCGCAAAGGGCTCGCCCGCGAAGACGGTGATCGAGATGAGGTTGCCCCGCCGAAATGCCAGCACGTCTTCGCGTTCGGTGTCGATCCACTTCAGCTCTTCGGTCTTGTCGACGCTGCGCCGAAGTGCCAGCACTTCTCGGTAAAAGGACAGCACCGAGCCTGGGTTGGTCTCCTCCCCGGCGACGGTAAACTCATCGAACCATGGTGGCTGTGGTAACCAAGTTTCAGCCCTCAGCTGACTCGGTGATACCATCGAGAAGCCAAATGACGGCGTCGACCCACTCCATGGGATCGGCACTCGTGACCCGTCGCGACCGTGTTCGCTATGGCTGGAACGTTCCCAAATGGGATCGCGTCGCGAATTTGGAGGGATGTCCTGAACTTCGGGTAGTCCCAGTTCTTCTCCTTGATAGATATATACGGACCCTGGCAGTGCCATCATTAGCAAGGTTGCTGCCTTTGACCGGGCAATGCCCAATCCAACGTCCACTTTGCCGCGCGCCCGGACACGCAGCGCATTGAGATCGACGGTTTCCATGGGCTCGGCCCCGATGAGGCCATATCGCGTCACTGAGCGGAAAACGTCGTGATTGCTCAAGGTCCAAGCGGGCACCCCGTCAACTTCGACGAGTCCCTCTTGGCTCTCTGAGATGGACTTCTTAAATGCCCCGGCCTCAAAAGGCTGCGCGAGGAGGTCGAAGTAGAAGAGCTGCTTGAGTTCGCCGGACCTAATGTAGTCCGCACTGGCACGGGGCCCCAACCATGCTTCGCCAACCAGGTTCAGCTCGCGCTCGTAGCTGTCAGAGATGGCGCGCCATCTCTTGAAGATCTCATGTACGCCTGGCTGGTTCCAGATGTAAGGGTTTTCTCCTTCGGGGTCGATGACATCGGGCAATCCGGCGTACTTCACCATGCCGTAGGCAATATCGATTCGGAAGCCGTCGATGCCACGATCGAACCAGGTCCGAAGCACATCGTCGAACATTTCGGCGACCTCCGAGCTATCCCAATTGAAGTCGGCTTGGCTCGCGTCGAAGAGGTGCAAGTACCATTGTTCGGCTTGGCCGTCCGGTGCGGTGAGCCGGGTCCATGCCGGGCCACCGAAAGTGGAACGCCAGTTGTTTGGAGGCGAGCTACCATCTGCTCCGAGGCCGTCTCGGAAGATGAATCTTTCGCGCTCTTTGGATCCTGCTCCCGCAAGAATCGCCTCTTGGAACCATGAATGATCCACTGAACAGTGGTTGGGCACGAGATCCATTAATAACTTCAAGCCGCGTTCGTGGGTACCCGCCAAGAGCCGCTCGAAGGCCTCCATGCCTCCGTATCGAGACGAGATGCTGAGGTAGTCAGCAACATCGTAGCCACCGTCATGGTCCGGTGAAGGGTAACAAGGGCTAAGCCAGATTCCGTCGACGCCCAAGGAAGCGATGTAGTCCAAGCGCGCGGTGATTCCGTCGAGGTCGCCAACGCCATCTCCGTCATGATCTGAAAAAGACTTCACATAAAGCTGGTAAATGACACAGTCGCGCCACCATGTTGCTGCCGGAGCGCCGGCGTCGATTCTCTCCATGCCCTTATATCTATGCGGTATTTGTTGCATCGCGTTGAAATAAGCCTTTTGGCTCCTGGTTTGGGTCTGAGTGATTCCTTTTGTCCGTGTGTCTCTATTGCGGAATCCTTGTGGGTCGGCTCGATTTTCACCGCTCGTGAAAGCGAAGATCTGCGGTGATTGAGGGAGCACAGGTGGGGGCGACCACGATGTCGGTGGGTGAAGGGCGGTCTCATCCTTGCAGAAGGGTCTTTTTCTCCCTAGAGAGCCCGGGTTGGTCTCTGCGCTGGCTTCAAGGGCGTCAGATGGTTCTTTGGGTGGCCATAGGTGTTCGTACGTAGCTCTTGTCGGCTTCAGATCGCGCCGCGCGGCTTGGGCTGGTTTATTCATCCTTGTAAATGTGGGGCTTAGTTGTGTGCAACATACAAATAAAATGGCTCGTAAGCGACAACTGGAGCAAGATGAAGATTAATGCCAGGGCGACAAATGTGGCGGAACTGACCCATGGCCGTCGCTATCAGCTAATGGTATTGTCCAACACCACGCTTGGCGTCTTCATGGCTTTCCTCAATAGCTCGATAGTCATCATTGCCTTGCCGTCTATTTTCCGCGGCATCGGCCTCAACCCGCTGGCGCCAGGAAACGTAGGTTACCTTCTCTGGATCCTGCTGGGCTTTTCGGTGGCTTCAGCAGTGTTGGTAGTTTCGCTTGGCCGCCTTGGCGACATCGTGGGGCGGGTTCGGCTTTACACCTTGGGATTTTTGATCTTTACACTGGGGTCGGTGGCGCTGGCTTTGACTCCCGGTCACGGAACCTCAGCCGCGATGTACTTAGTGGTGTTGCGCATCGTCCAAGGTATAGGCGGTGCTTTCCTCTTTGCGAACTCGAACGCAATTCTGGCAGATGCGTTTCCGCCCGCGCGACGAGGTACTGCTCTGGGTATCAACCAGGTGGCCGGGCTTTCGGGGGCATTTCTTGGCCTTCTCGTCGGTGGCCTTCTCGCCGATATTAATTGGCGGTTGATCTTT
>JAKASN010000370.1 GCA_021819025.1 Actinomycetes bacterium
CCAGCTCGGCTTGGGTCCCGCTGGCAGCTGGTGTGACCGGGAGCGATAGCGGGGGAATACAGGCCCGCCAGCCCCGCATCCACTCCGCCATGCCTTTGGCGACAAGTAGCGCCGCTTCCAGGGAAGCGCCACCGCCGAGCATGAAGGCGCGCAGTGCCTCGTAACGGATGTCGAGATTCTCCTCCACCCAAGGGGAGTCGCGGTCATCGACTTTTGGGTAAGCGGACCAGGGCCCGCTCGATAGAGCGGGGATGGACCCGCAACCCGAAAGATTCTTTTACCGCCAGAGCCAGGCTCTTGGCATTTAGCGAGGGGTCTTCTTCGAGTGCTGCCCGCATGAAGGCGACGATCTCTTCGCTGAGCTTGTGCGCTCGGCGCGGACCCGGGCGGGCCCGCAGCAGCCCTCCCATGCCTTCGCGCTCCAAAGCAGCGGCTGCCGCGTACCAGCTTGGCCTGGAAAATCCGAAGCCTGCTGCCGCACCAGAAACGCTGTCGCCCTCGATGCGTACCCTGCGCACCATCTCATAGCGCACCTGGACAAGATCCCGGGGATCCAAGAACTCCGAAGCTGCGAACTCCGGGTCCACCACGGCCTCGGGCCGGGGATTGAGCGCTCGTGCCCTCCGCAGAGCCTCCTCTTTGGGATCTGGTTGTCTTCTCGCCATCCTCCACCTCCAATGAATTACATACGTGTAATTCTCATTATGCCGTATTATATAATGGCTGTCAAGGATATTTCTCCACTTTGTTGCAAGTGAACACCATATATCTTGCACGTATAGAGATCCGAACCGAGATTACTGCCTTCTTAGACGGCATAATTATACTTACAGATACGGCAAAGTTCACTTTACACCTCCTCGTCACTCTGGGAATGCAGCCCGTCGAGCAGCGTGGCGAGGCGAAGCAGGTCCTCGATGCGGAACGCCGAGCGTCCGGCCGACACCACGACGAAGTGACCGGGCGGGTCTACGTCCGTCCATACCGCAGGCAGACTATTCAACTGGCCGTCATCGTCGAAGAAGTACACCCGGTCCTCACCCCAGCTGTGCTTACGGACCACGAGATCGAACTCGAGTCCAAATAGCGGATGGAAGACGTGGGTTACCCGGATTCGTTGTTGCTCAACGCTCCGATTGGGTGTAGTTGACGGTACTGTCCAAGGATGGCGTGGAGTCCCAGTCCAATTACGCGGTGTGCGATCGAGGGTATTCCCTCGCATTGGCCCAGCAGGAAATGGCGAGCAACTGGGTGTTGGCGCATCAGGAGATGCCTAACTAACTAACTTGCACTCCACGTTATTGCGGGTTGCTGAGGGAATTGCAAGATTGCCGGGGTGGTTCCGGGCTAGTAGCACCGGGAGATGATGACATTGACTCCATTTGAATCCTTCTGCACAGTTTCGAGCATCACCGGGCAGGGCTGCGGAGGGGCTGAGATGGTGGCGGTCTGGGTCTGCACTGCCGGTGAAACAGTAGGCGTGGGAATGAGCGAGCCCTGTGGAATCGCCCACTCGTCAAAGACCATGTCTTCGCCGTAGGCGAGGCTCTCGCGAGCCCAGGTGCGTACGTAGACGGCTCCTGGGGGCGGGACGGTCTGATAGAAGAGATTCATGTAGTTCCATGCCGCGATGGCGGGATCGGGCGAATGCCGTTGAACTGACGACGCCTGGATGCTGCGATGGGCGGGTATTGACACCTTGGTTGGGTGGGGCCCGATGCAAGCACTCAGGGTCAGAGAGCCTGCGGCTACCATGGCCAGAATTTTGGTTCTTGTGAAATTGGTGCTCGGATTAGTGTTCATATGCGACATGTATGCACGCGTTGCGGAACGTTATCGCGGGCATTTTACCGGGTGCGGGGCGGGGCCACTGGGCGCTGCACGGGTTGCTTGGAGCGCATCATGCGGAGGTGCTCTTTGGCCTTTGGAAGGAGTCCCCGGTGCGCGAGGAGCTTCTCGGCGCGGGTGGCCGCGACATATTGCAGCGCAAGTTCCTCGTTATCGGGAAGGATGCAATACTCCTGGTGGCTCTGGGTGTCGATCGCGGTAGCTGCATCCCAGACGCTCTGGAACTCCTCGGAGAGCTTGACGCTCCCCCACTGGGCTCCTTTGGCCTTGTGCGCGGTGGAGAGGACCACATGGGCCTTGTCCGGGCGGGTTTCGTTCTTGCGCAATCCGGCGATGATGCCGCCCACCGATCCATGCAATCTCTCCACCAGTGTCACCAGGGGCGAAAAGGACGATCCCAGCGGGGTCTCGGCAAAGCTCTTCAGTTCCGCCCAGTCGGCGAAGCCGGCCAGTTCCCCGCCTTTGAGGGGCTTGCAAGCGTAGAGATTGGCGAGGTCGGAAAGAACGGATACCATTTCCTTGGTTCCGCCCACGACATGGATCCTTCTGGTGGAGTTCTGTCGTTGGCTGGCGAGGATCTCGGTGATCATCTTGACGTTGGAGCGAAACAGTATCGTCTTGGCGTCGGCGTATTCTGACGTTGCGCCCTCGGGGCCGAGGCCGACGAGGCGGTAGTTGGCTCCCATCGCATCGAGAAAGACGTTGCCAGCCTCGGCGATGCGGGCGCCGAAGCGATAGGAGTGACAGAGCGGGAGGGTGAGGGAAGTGTCGGGGTACTGGGCCGCTACGGCGTCGATAGCGTTCAGTGCTCCCGCCCAGGCGTAGATGTGCTGGTGCTTGTCGCCGACCATGACGAGTCTTCCCCCTCTGGCGACATGGGCCTCGATGATGCGAAGCATCGGAGCAGAAGCGTCCTGGGCTTCGTCGAAGAAGAGCACCTCGGCTTCTATTCGCTCGGGGTGCAGCGATGCCAGTTTGAGATAGAGCCCATGGGAGATCGGCAGGTTCCCCTCCGGATCGATCTGGCGCCTCCAGAGCTTTTGGGCTTCGGCTGTGAGGGTGGCGAGATTGTCGGTGGCGTTCATCTTCTTGGCGAGATTTACCACCGAGACCGGGACGCTGGCATTGGTGATATGGGGATCCCCGGATTTAGTGAACTCATCGATCACCTGCAAGAGAGGCGAGATGCCACCTCTCCAGCCGGAGCGCTCCAGATGCAGGGCGCGGGCTGCGGTGGCGAAGGATCTCCGAAGGCGGGCATCGTCTGCTGCAGCCTGGGCCATCTCGCCAAAGAGGCTGGCATGGGCGAGGCGGTCGCCAAATACCTCAGCCATGGTCTTGGTGCTCTTGGGATAGAGGGAATGCCAGGCATGGGAGTGTGCGGTAGTGGCGGTAGTGTTGGGGCCAAAGCGCCGGCGGGCTTCGGCGGCAGCTCGGGAGTTGAAGGTGATATAGCGTATCTTTGTTCGCGCCAGGGGGCCTTTGGCGAGCAGGGTCAAGGTGGTCGTCTTGCCGGTACCCGCCAAGGCGTTG
>JAKASN010000371.1 GCA_021819025.1 Actinomycetes bacterium
CGATCTGTGCTCCTCGCGTCGTCGCGCCCTACGTTGCTCTTCTGGAAAGTATCAAGAAGTGCGAGTGCCTCGGCTGCGGTCGCGTCGGCTCCCGCAGTCGAACTGGCGCGCTGCAGAATTTTCTGCATACCTTCGGCTTCGGCCAGTACGCCAAGTAGTTGATCCTGTTGGATGCAAGCTGTGGCGAGGAACGACCGGCGATCCAGCCCTAGCCACACAGCGGCGTCGGGTGAGCCGTCCTCCATGATTTCGTTCGACACGTCTCGCGCAAGTTGAAGGTCGGTAGCGGAGCAGTTGATGTTGCCAGCCAGATCGTGGCGCATCTCGATCTGACGCCCGTCATCGAGGGTCAGCCGACATGAGACCTCCCAAGCTGAGCCGTCCCACGGCCTGTGTCGGTCCACGAACGACTGCTCTTTGGCCTCCAGCCGGCCTTTGCGTCGGGTTCGCCCACACAGGGCGGCATAGATCGCCGCGTGCCAGCTTGTTTTGGCCGACTCGTTGTCGCCGATGACCACGGTCATCCCGGGCGCGAAGGTCAGTGACTCGCCGGCCAGCGGCCCGAAGGCATGGGCGGTGACCGAGTCGATCCGCATCAGCGTACCGCCAGGTCGTTGCGGCCTGCCAGGGCCCGAAGTCCTGTGGTCAGCACCCGACGGCGCTCGTCGTCGCTGAGGTCGCCCGCCGCCTCGACGTCGCGGACGAACTGGCCGCGCACCGTAGCTTCGTGCGCCAAGGCGTCAAGGTCGTAGCTGGCGCGCACCTTGGAGATGCGTGCGCTGAGAGCATCGAGGTGGGGGGCGACCACCACCGCAGTGAATTCGGCCGGGTCGAGGTCGACACTTGCGGAGATCTCGCCAGTTAGTGTCAGCCGCACGAAACCTGAGCGCGACGCCAAGGTTTCACGCACCTTGTCCTGTACCTGACCTGTATGGGTAGCTCCGCTGATGTCAAGCGTAATGTCGGAGACAACTGAACTCGCCACGTTGTAGCGCTGGCGCGCGACGAAACCGTCACCACCCACGGACACGAGAACCGCGCCGCGCTCGCCGTCCTCGCCGAACTCAAGCGGATCGGCGTTGCCAGGGTAGGTGTGCAGCGGGCTGTCGACCGGACGGTGGAAGTGTCCGAGGAGCGCGTGAGAGAACCCGGCTCGGCTGATTTCCTCGGCGACGAAGGGGGCGTGGGCGACCTTGGATTCCTCTTGCCAAGAGAACCCCCCGTTCTCCGACCCGTGGAAGAGGGCGACGTTGATGCCCGTTCTGTCGACCTGGAAACCGCTCAGGAGATCGGGCGTGTTGGCCGGTGCCCGGTGTGCCGCGCCCCAGAGGGTGAAGCCACTCTCGAGTACTTCCGGCGAGAAGCGGTTTTCGGTGAAGACACGGACGTTGGGCGACCAACTGACCTGGTGGTAGAGGCTGGCTGGCCCGTACCAATCGTGGTTCCCCGGCGCGATGAAAACCGGGAGGGGATCGATCTCTTCAAAACTGGCGCGCAGAAACTCGCCGGTATCGGGGGAGAATCGTTCGTGCTCGTAGAGGTCACCGCCGCAGCACAAAGCGTCGACGTCGAGCTCGACGGCCAGCTTGACGATCTTGGTGAGCGTGGACCGCAAGTTCCGGCGCCGCAACCGCGCTGCTTCCGGGCCTGCCCAGCGGAAGTGGGTGTCGAGATGGAGGTCAGAGAAGAGGAGGAGCCTCACTGAGGTCTCCCGCTGCCATAGGTCTCGGCGTGGACGGCGTGCCTGAGTGGCCCCGACGCAATGCATCTCACTGCCCAAAAGCCAGTCATTCTCATAGACTACTGGACGGTTGCGCCACCAACCCTTCAGGCTGCAGCATGTCGGCCTTCGGGTGTCCGGAAGGGACCTGGCAGGTTGCGAACCGGAGCGACTCGGGTTCCTCTGAGAGATTCTCTGGTCCCCTTCCAGTCGCAGGTCGAACACCTCGCCGCCACTTTTGGTAGGTTAGTTTGTCAGAGGAGACTGTCCCACTTGAGGTTGAGATAGAGGGATCGGTGAAGGCGTCGAAGTTGCCGAACGCGGAGAACCGCTGTGCGCAGCGGAGGCGATGACAATCGGGTAGTGGCGCGATTACGGCGATCGGGATCTTCTTGGCGTCCTCGCTCCAGTGATTCCAGGATTGCTCGGCTCGAATGGGAGAGTCGACCTAGTCCATGCAATCCCGGTGTGCCTTGGCCGGGATTTCCGCTGACTCCATTCCATAGCTGGGAGATCTCAGCCACCCCGAGATCGCTGGCTGAGGCACCGGCCAAAATTGGAAGCGTGACCTGGAAATAAGTGCTTGGTGGCCTGGCTCGGGCTCAAGAGCCGCCCAGGGAGATACACATAGCCAAGGCGAGTAGAGAAGCCCATAGTGCGATTTCTTTGGCAACTCACCGGGCCGTGGTGATGAGTCGCTTTGTGGCGATGCCGCGGGGCGCCGTTGCGGCTCCAAGGGGTTGCCGCAGGGAGATTCGGACCCCATCGTGGCCTCGAGCCGCGCTGGCGTGCGCAGCTATCGCCGAAGCTTCAGGGGCACGCATTTCTCTCCGCGCAGAGCTCGACGCTATCGATGAGCGCGGCTCCCAAAAGCGGCCGAGGTGCCTGTGGATATCGTGGCTCTTCCCACTAGGCTGAGTGATTCGATAGTTGAGGAAATGGTAGATGTCGGTCGATAAGCCAAAACAACCCATAACCATGCTTGCCGATAGGCTTCTCGTGGCGATTCCAAATTCTGAGGGCGAGAGGCACTCGCGCGCTGGGATACTCATTCCCGCCACAGCGCAGGTTGCCAAACGTCTCGCATGGGCCGAAGTGGTGGCGGTCGGCCCCACGGTGCGCTCGATCTCCGCTGGTGACAAAGTGCTGTTCAGTCCCGATGATCGTTACGAAGTCGAGGTACAGGGTGAGGACTATTTGATCCTTCGTGAGCGCGACATCCATGCCGTAGCGTCCGAGCGTATTATCAACGAGACGGGGCTTTACCTGTGAGCTTCAAGGAGTCCTTGATTTTAGAACAGGTTGCTTTCAATTCCGAGGGCCTCGTCCCGGCGATTGTCCAAGATGCCGCGAGCCGTGAGGTTCTCATGATGGCTTGGATGAACCGGGAATCGCTTCGGCGCACCCTTACCGAAGGGCGGACCTGGTTCTATTCACGCAGTAGAAAAGAACTCTGGGCCAAAGGTGAGACCTCTGGGGCGATCCAAGACGTTCACGATGTTTACTACGACTGCGACGGCGATACCTTGTTGGTGACGGTGACTCAGCATGGCTCTGGAGCTTGTCACACCGGCAACTATTCTTGCTTTTATCGAAAGCTGGACTTGCGCTAGCTGTCCTCGGGTGACGTGATGGAAAGCGGCGGATAAGCAGT
>JAKASN010000372.1 GCA_021819025.1 Actinomycetes bacterium
AATGTGATCGGTAATCTCCAGGTCAGCGGCTTTACGCTCATTTTGCACCGCGCGGACAAAGTCGCGCGCAGTGCCCTCTGCTTCGAGTTCGGGCGTCGTGATGATGTCTAGGGTCACCACACCCATGCGGTCAAAGAGGGGCCGAGAAGCCTTTGTCGAGACCACGGACACCGTCAACTTGTATTCGCCTTGGCGAAGGGCAATTCCACCGGCGGTGATATTGCCCTTTTCATCTTTGCTCCACTCGCCTGCCTTGGCAGCGTTAATGACGCTTTGAGTTCGTTGCCCGAGACGCGGCCCGATTTCCCGGGGAATTATCGTCAAGGTCTCGGTGGCGTGTGAGGCAGTTTCAGTGACGAGGCGCACCTCCTTGACGTTGGTCTCAGAGGCGATGAGGTCCACAAATGGAGCGAGCCTTTGCGCGCCAGGGGTAGCGATGGTGAGCGAACGGAGGGGAAGGCGCGCCCGCAATCCTTGTGCCTTGCGGATCGAATGCGCTTGCGAGCACGCTTCACGTACCAGATCCATCTCCTCGACTAGTGCAACGTCGCGTACTAAAGCCTCTCGGTGGGGCCAGTCGGTGAGGTGGACGCTGCGTTCGCCGGTGATGGCGCGAAAGATGTACTCGGTGGTCATGGGGAGCAGCGGCGCAGCAACGGTGGTGAGATAGTAGAGCGCGCTGTGTAGCGTGTTGTAAGCGGCGAGCTTGTCCTCATCGTCGCTGGCACGATTCGGCGCCTCGCGCCAAAAGCGATCGCGGCTACGGCGGATGTACCAGTTGGTGAGAGCGTCGAGGTACTCCTCAATCGCGGTGGCGGCGCCATAGAGGTCATAAGCGTCGAAGGAGTCGGTGGTGCTCTCGATGAGTGCCTGGGTCTTGGCGAGAATGTAGCGATCCAAAAGGTTTGACGAGGCGCTACTCAAGCTCCCTTTGATGGCGTCGGCGTTGCCATAGAGTGTGAGGAAATAGTAGGCGTTCCAGATGGGGTTGATGACTCGCTTGAGGGCGTCGGTGATCGAGGCCCGGTCTACGATGGCGTCTTGTCCGCGCAAGACCGACGAGGAGAGCAAGAACCAACGCATCGCGTCTGCGCCGATCTCTTCAAAGACCTCCCAAGGGTCAGGGTAGTTGCCGAGGCGCTTGGAAAGCTTGCGGCCGTCGCTCCCCAAGAGAATGCCGTGCGCAATGCAGTTCTTGAAAGGCGGCCGGTCAAAGAGAGCTACCGCGAGAACGTGCAGGGTGTAGAACCATCCTCGGGTCTGTCCGATATATTCGACGATGAAGTCTGCGGGAAAGTGAGACTCGAAGGTCTCCCGGTTCTCAAAGGGATAGTGAAGCTGAGCGTAGGGCATCGATCCCGATTCAAACCAGCAGTCCAACACGTCTGGAACGCGTCGCATCATGGATCGACCGCTGGGATCATCAGGATTGGGCCGCACAAGTTCGTCTATTTCCGGTCGGTGCAGATCGGTGGGCCTCATCCCGAAGTCAGCCTCGAGTTCGTCTAAGGAGCCGTAGACGTCGATGCGGGGATAGGCGGGGTCGTCGCTCTTCCACACCGGGATTGGCGAGCCCCAAAAGCGATTTCGCGTCAGCGACCAGTCGCGCGCGCCCTCGAGCCATTTGCCAAAGGCGCCATCTTTAACGTGAGCCGGAGTCCAATTGATCTCTTGGTTCTTCTTGAGCAGGGCATCTTTTATCGCTGTGACCGAAACAAACCAAGAGCTTTCCGCCTTGTAGATCAAGGGGGTGTCGGTGCGCCAACAGTGTGGATAGGAGTGTTCGTAGTCAGTTTTGCCGATCAAGAGGCCTTTGTTGATGAGGGCCTCGACGATGGCGGCGTTGGCTTCAAAGACCTGTTGGCCCACGTAGTCATCTACCGGAGCGACAAAGCGGGCGCGGCTGTCTACTGGGCAAACCACGGCGATGCCGTTGGCCTCGCAGAGTTTTTGGTCGTCTTCACCAAAGCCCGGCGCCATCTGAACTGCGCCCGTGCCCTCTTCGGTGGCGATGAAATCTCCCACCAAGACACGAAAGGCGCCTTCAGTGTCTGCGAAATAGTCAAAGATCGGCTCGAAATGCCGTCCTTGCAGCTCGATGCCCTTGACTTGGCCGAGGAGAGTCGCTCCTTCGAGTTCCTGGGCATAACTGGGAATGGTCGCACTCGCGAGGATGACTTTGGTTTTGCGACTTGGGTGGGCGAGCACGGCGTAGTCGATATCGGGACCCACCGCGAGGGCGAGGTTGGAAGGCAGCGTCCAAGGAGTAGTTGTCCAGGCCCAAATTTCCACGTCTCCACTGAGCAGCTCGTTGGAGTTATGTGCTTCGGGAAGCAAGCGGAAGGCCACGGTGACTGCAGGGTCAACCCGGGGCCGGTAGGAGTCGTCTTGGCGGGTCTCGAAGTTGGAAAGTGGCGTCTCGCACTCCCAACAGTAGGGTAGGACCCTTTCACCTTCGTAGATCAATCCGCGCCGATAGAGCTCGGCGAAGGCCCAGGTGACCGACTCCATGAAGTCAGTGTCCATGGTCTTGTAGTCGTTGGTGAAGTCGACCCAGCGAGCTTGGCGTGTCACATAGCGGTGCCAGTCGTTGGTGGTGCGCTGTACCAAGCCGCGGCAGTAGTCATTGAACTTCCCGATGCCAAAGTCTATGACTTCATTGCGTCCAGCGAGAGTGAGCTCTTTTTCCGCGGCCATCTCCGCGGGAAGGCCATGGCAGTCCCATCCGAAGCGGCGCACGACTTTTCTCCCGCGCATGGTTTGATAGCGGGGGACGGCATCTTTGACGAATCCGGTGAGGAGATGTCCGTAGTGGGGAAGTCCGTTAGCGAAGGGCGGACCATCATAGAAGACGAACTCGTTGTCTCCTCCGGCGCGATTGTTCACCGAAGCAATAAAAGTCTCGTCGCGCTCCCAGAACTCGAGAATCTCCTTTTCGATCACGGGGAGACGAAGCGATGGGCTTGCCGGAGGATAAGGAGTCTTCTTTTCGTCGGGTACTGGTGAAACTAATGCCATGCATCCAAAATAGGGGCCCTTAGCGCTTTGGTAATCCTTTGGAGCACTATGGACAAGGTTTTGGGTGGACGCATACAAGGAAGGATGCAGTTAGGGTATACTCACCAAAATTTGTTGCTATGCAACGTGCGCTCATAGAGAGGATGTTTGCTGTTTTTAGAGCCCCGTTGGCGAAGCGGGAATGTTTCGGGGGTTGGTGCGCGTTAGAGATGCGATTGCGCTTGAGGTGAATTTCGCTGGCAATTTGCTGTGAAGTAAAGAAAATCTTCTCTTCAAGGCATAATTGCGCGGCGCTAACGGTTAGTTCTAAGGCCATGTGGGGTAGCGGCTCTACAGAGGGTGTGATGA
>JAKASN010000373.1 GCA_021819025.1 Actinomycetes bacterium
AATCAATCCAATCTCGAGCGCGCGCGCCGCAACTTGTGCTGCCACGGGCTCATCAAGAGTAGCGCCTAGCAAAAGGCCCGAGCCGGCCACGCTGGCAATCCCAGGGACCTTGGCAAGACCTGCCGCGAGGTAGCTGCCCTTGGATCTCGCCAGGCTACACACGTCGATGTCGATCATGGTGGTAATCGTCGCCAAGGCGGCCGCCATCGCGAGGGCCTGACCCCCAAAAGTCGAACCATGGTCACCAGGCAGAAATGCTGCGGCTACCACGTCTCTCGCCCAAAGGGCTCCGACTGGAAAGCCCGAGGCGATCGCCTTGGCCATGGTCACCATATCGGGACGCACCCCAACGTGTTGGAAGCCAAACCACTCTCCGGTGCGGCCAAACCCGGTCTGAATCTCGTCAATGATCAGCAGCGCCCCGAAGCGGTCGCAAAGTTCGCGCGCCGCCAAGATGAAGTCACCCGGGACCGGAATGACTCCTGCCTCGCCGAGAATGGGCTCTAGGATCACCGCCGCGACACCTCCTCTGGCAAACTCAGCCTCAAGTGCCGAGCTATCTCCGGGAGTGACGTGAGAAAATCCCGGCACCAGGGGCTCGAAAGGCGCTCTTTTCCCTACCTGTCCGGTCGCGCTGAGAGCGCCCATGGTCCGGCCATGAAAGCCCCCTTCGAGCGCCACGATGCGGCTGCGCTCGCCTTTGGCGGCGCGACGCGCCAGCTTTATGGCAGCTTCGTTGGCTTCGGCGCCAGAATTGGCAAAAAATACTCTCCCGCTCCCATCGCCTCGTGGGGAAATAAGGCGGTCGATAAGATAGGCCACTTTCGGGGCGTGCTCATTGGCAAAAAAGTTCGAGGTGTGAATGAGCTTGTATGCCTGCTCGGCGATGGCTCGACTCACCGGCTCTGGGCAGTGACCGAGCGAACATACCGCGATGCCCGCAAGAAAGTCGAGTACTTCTCGCCCCGATTCGTCGACCAAGACCGCGCCGTGGCCCGAGACAAAACTTGCCTTGGGAGAGCCGTAGTTATTCATCAAGTAGCGTTGCGTCGCTGCGATGGCTCCCCCATCGTCCATCGCCCCAAGCATCTCAGCGGAGTTCAAAATTGCATCGGATTCGTGCATCGCTTAGCTCGCTTCCTCGCGGGTGACCATGGTGCCTACCCCCGAATCGGTAAAAATCTCCAGCAAGAGAGAGTGCTCAACACGCCCGTCGAGGATATGGGCCGAACTCACGCCAGACTCCAGAGCGTGCAGACAACTCGTCAACTTGGGAATCATCCCCTCAGATATGGCACCTGAAGCCACCAGGGATCCCACCTCAGCGGAGCTCGCTCGTCGTATCAGCGAATCTTGCTCGGGCCAATTTGCGTAGATTCCCTCCACATTGGTGAGATAGATGAGCTTTTCGGCCCCGATGGCCCCCGCAATCGCGCCCGCGACAGTATCGGCATTGATGTTATAGGCCTGGCCCATGACATCGACGGCAACCGTGGCCACCACGGGAATCAACCCTTGCTCGAGGAGGCGGATAATCAGGTCCGGCTGAACGCTTTGCACCTCGCCGACAAAGCCCAAGTCCCCTTGGGCCCTCGAGGCGACGATGAGGCCGGTGTCAGCACCGGAAAGGCCGATTGCCAGCGGGGCGAACTTGTTTATCGCCCCCACGATCTCGGGATTGACTTTGCCCATCAAAACCATCCTCGCCACCTCCAGGGTGGCGGAATCCGTTACGCGCAGACCATTGACAAATTGGCTCGCAATGCCGAGGCGCCCAAGCATCTCGCCGATCTGGGGCCCGCCCCCGTGCACCACCACCACCTTGATGCCCACCGAGGCGAGCAGCACTACATCCCGGGCAAAGGAGTCCAGCGCCGCAGCCTCGTCGATGGCGCCGCCCGCCATCGCGTTGCCGCCGTGCTTGATGACAAAAGTCGATCCCGCGAAACGCCGGATATAAGGAAGCGCCTCTGAGAGCACCTGGGATTTGATCAGTGCCACGTCGAGGTCGTTCATGGTAGCCGCCCGCCATGGCCAAGGTCGGCGAAGTAAAGCTCTTGACTCACGAGGTCCTCATGTTTTCGGCGATATAGGCCGGGGTGAGATCGGCGGTCAACACCGTGGCTTCAAAAGGCCCCGCGCCCACCGACACTCCCAGGGTCACCTCGCGCGCCGCCATGATCTCGGCCAAGGCCTCTCGATCCACTTGGAGTTCTTCGCTCTTGGCATAAACCGTGATCGGGCCATAGGCGACAGATACCTCTTCCATCGCCACGCCAACCCCAGCGGATCCTACTTCGGAGAGCACTCGGCCCCAGTAGGGATCCATGCCAAAAAACGAGCACTTCACCAAAGACGACTCGGCGATCTTTCGCGCCACCGCCAGTGCATCGCTCTCACTCGTCGCCCCCCAACAACGCACCTTGATCAACTTCGTGGCGCCCTCGGCGTCAAAGACGATCTGCGAAGCCAGGCTGGAACAAATGGCGATAATCCCTTCGGCCAGCTCTTCGTCGCCGAGGTTAATCCCTGAAGCTGCCGAGGCGATGGCAATTACCGTGTCGTTGGTCGAAGTGCAGCCATCAATGGTGATGCGGTTAAAGCTCATCTCAACCGCGCGCGAGAGCGCCGCCGCTAAAGCTTCTTGGCTCACCACCGCATCGGTGGTAACCACTGCGAGCATCGTCGCCATGTTGGGAGCGATCATCGCCGCGCCTTTGGCGATACCGCCGAAGCGCACCCCTTCAATTTCATGGGTTGCCACCTTGGCAAAAGTGTCAGTGGTCATGATGGCCTCGGCAGCGCGCACTCCTGCCGCTTGATCTCCTTGGAGTTCCTTGGCAGCCTCTGGTATCTTCGCGAGCACCTTGTCGATGGGAAAGGGGATTCCAATCAACCCGGTAGAGCACACTAAGACCTGCTCGGGCGGAACCCCGAGTTCCACCCCCAGGGCAGCCACGCTGGCAAGGGCGTGAGCATGGCCTGTGGCGCCAGTAGCGGCGTTAGCGTTGCCACTGGTAAGAAGAACCGCCGAGACCCGGTGCTTAGAACGGGCGAGATTTCCCCGGGAGACCACTACCGGGGCGGCGGCGGAGAGATTGGTGGTGAAGGTCGCCGCAGCGACGCCCGGGGCGGGTCCCGACACCGCGACGACTGCCATATCGGGATTCCCCGAGTCCTTGATTCCCGCGGCGGTGCCGCTTGCGAGAAACCCCTGGGGATAGGTAACGCTCATGGGTAGATGCTCACTTTCGCAAGTCCGAGATCTTCCGCTAGACCAAGGGCAATATTTGCCGCCTGGATAGCTTGTCCCGAAGCTCCTTTAATCATGTTGTCAAGCGCACAGAGCGCAATGACCTTT
>JAKASN010000374.1 GCA_021819025.1 Actinomycetes bacterium
ACCTTCATCGGTGAGGGGAAGCGTGGTAAGCGCGGCCGAGGGGCTCGGCCGATTAGGGCCTTGCGGCTGTCGCTGTATTAGCCCCAGAGCAAGTACCGTTACCATCCGCCAGCCTGACGCCCTCGCATCATAGGAGCCCTGGGTCTGCTCATTGACCAACTCAACGCCAACCGGTCACGGCATACCGGCGACCACCGGCCCGTTACGTGCCAGATCGAGGCAGACCCTTTCCCCATGCACCTGGCCATTCCCGAAGGTCTGAGTCTTCTACTCTCGAAAAAGCGTTCCAGAGTCCAGGCAGCCAGAAATTCCCGCCTGTGGAGCGGCCTTGGCGTCGTCGGTGACCACTCGACATAGTAGGTACTCCGGGTCGACTCGATAGCCGTCAATAATCAACTAATGGATGGTTCGTGATGGGAGAGCTAGTTCATTCGTTTTGGTTGTAACCCCCGTGCAATGCAGACGGCTAACCTGGATGACTTTCGAAACCGATGCGTTGCGGATTACATCCTGTGCATTGTTGCTTTGGCAGGGTACTCTTCGGAGTTCCTAGCCGATTCCCGTACCAAGCACCGACTTCAAGTACTGACACCGAGACCATTGGAAGCTCAACTGACGCGCATGTCGGCTCCCCCACAGGTGCTACAGTCCTTGGGTGGGTCACACTTCCCTTGCTCTTTGCGGGCGATATGATGATAGCGTTTGGAGCAATCAATGGTGAGTACTCGGATATTTCGATATCCCAAGGTGTAGCTACGTCAGTGAACCCTGCCTGCGCCGTGTCGGAGGCGTATGAGTCGGAGTTCCTATCAGAGCTCGCATGCGCAGTCCGCGGTCTGTCTTTCGGTGAGAGCTAGAGGCACGCCTCTTTCTTGCGAATTCTTGAGGTCACAGGAACTCAGGGTACTGTTAGCCACGTGGGGCATCTTCGGCGCTCGGGATCCCGCCGCCATTGTGCCGAAAATTTCTGCCTTATTTGTCGATGATGCGATGCGTCCGTTGGGCGGGATATGCGCATGCGTTAGCGCAAAGCGCGCAAATGGACTGGGACCAGCTGCAGCGTAGTTGCATTTGCCTGCTTCGCTTGCGTGCGAGTTCGAGTAGGTGAGTATTTGGGCTATTGTCGCGTGCTTGAATGTTGACGACCTTTACACACTCCGCTTCGAGAGGATCCGCGAGCCGAGTAGCAGCGGAGACAAGACTCTTCGCAATTACTGCTTTGCTGGGAGTGTCGTCAGGTCCGAATGCAAAGGGGCTTCACATGTGCCGAGTTCTGCCGGTTTGACCCCTTTTCTGGCTCTGACCTCGAGTTGACCAGAGTCGGGGACGTACCGATTTCCGTTTCCATCCATGCTCACTTGCTTATTGGCGAGTCATTATCCCGCTTTGGTCTGGACGCCGAGCGGCTGACGGGAATATCAGCCGCCTCCCCTCGACTTCTGTGGGCAAATTGGTGCGACGCGCGCCAAAATTTGTCGCGCTGTTTTTTGCCATCGTTACGATGCGGTCAGGCCGCCGTCGATGACGTGTTCCATCCCGGAGATATACGATGAGTCGTCGCACGCTAGGAACAGCACGAGGCTCGAGACTTCATCGGGATCTGCCATGCGGCGCAGCGGAACCTGGGCGGCGATGCCGCCACCTTCGGCGTCGGTAGCTGCTGCCATCATCGGTGTTTTGATGTAACCCGGGTGGACTGAATTTACCCGGATGTGATCGGGTCCATATTGCACTGCGACGTGCTTGGTCATTCCGCGGGAGGCAAATTTGCTTCCCACATATGCGAGGTTGGGAGCACCCACGATAGAGACCATTCCGGCCGTGGACGAAATGTTGACAATCGCCCCTCCTCCAGCTTTTTGCATCGATGGGATGACCGTCTTCATTCCATAGAACTGCGAGTGCTGGTTCACTGCAACCACCTTGAGGTAGTCTTCTTCGCTGATGTTGACGGTGTCGGCGACGGGACCGATGATTCCCGCGTTATTCACCAGCACCGTCACCGTGCCGAATGCGTCCTCTGTCTCTTTCACGATCCGTACCCAGTCACTCAGGGACGCGACATCGTGCTTGATGAATATGGCATTTTCGCCTAGCTCCTTTGCGATCCTTTGGCCGCGTTCTTCGTTGATATCAGTGAGCGCGACCTTGGCCCCTTCGGAGATGAAGCGCCTGGCATGTGCTTCCCCCATACCTTGTGCTGCTCCCGTGATGATGGCGACCTTGCCTTCTAGCTTGCCCATATTTCTGCGCTCCTCAATAGGTGAAACTGGCGGCACCGTCGGATGCGGAGCCGCTTCGGAGAGGACGGTCTCTTCAGGGTCCTTGCCGATATTTCTATAATAGTGGGGCTCAGTACCACAATGCTCCGCTTGTGTGATGAACAGGGGTTTGATCAGCGCTAAGGTGTCTTGGCGAATAGTGTTGATACCATGCAAACCAAGCGTGAGATGCGTAGCCCTGGGCGCCCACCCGCCGCGAGCCGAGGAGCTGTGGAAGAGGTCGCACTGGCGCTAATGCTCCGCGACGGCTACGAGGCCGTAACTGTTGAGGCGATCGCCGACGCGGTGGGAATCGGGCGCACCACGTTCTTCCGGTACTTCGGCTCCAAGGCCGGGGTCATTTGGTCCGCCTTTGATGACACCATTGCCTGGCTCGATACCAGCTTGCAGGTGTCCGACGACGATGTCGAAGCTCTCGACGCCGTCCGTCTGAGCATTATCTCCTCGACGCGATCGGCGATTTATGAAAGTGACGTGTGGCTCGAGCGATTCAAGCTTCTTGACGCCAACTCGGCTCTTCGTGCTGATGCTTATGGACATTGGGAGCAATGGAAGTATGTAATCGCGGCCTTTATTGCTCGCCGAACTCAAGAATCAGCAGCTGCACCGGTGCCAATGGCAATCGCGGGAGCTTGCCAGGGCATCTTCTTGGCCGAGCTTCGAAATTGGCAGAATTCTGATGAGAATCGCGAAGATCTTCTCGCCCGTCTAGACGACCACCTCGAGAAGGTTTGCACCGCTCTCCAACCGCTGCTACCTAGCTAGCTTCGCGCCAATTGCTGCACGGCCCTTATGACGCTATGCCAGTGGGCATTTTTCGCAATTCGAACGAGCTGTCATGTGGAGTTTTGCATTGCCGAATCCCACCTAGCGGTCCTTCACCGAGTTCTACGAGCACGTTTTGGCCAAGCCGTCCCAACGTGGTTCACTTGATAAGGCAGGTTACGCAATGGCGTACTTGGTCGGGGTAATTCTTGAATCGCTTGGGGAGCTGGAGGAAATGGCAAAGTGAGACGGCGAATGCTCAAGTCCAAGATTCATCGGGCCACCGTCACCGGCGCCGATCAGATCGG
>JAKASN010000375.1 GCA_021819025.1 Actinomycetes bacterium
TTGGGCTCCATCCAGTCGGCTGGGGTGGTCTTTGCCTTCTTTTGGCGCATCCACAGCGCTCACTTGCCGTTTTCCGCCTTTGGCCCAGACAATGCGACTTATCGAGAAGCCCTCACCATGACCCAGGCGGGGATCGTCCTTAGCCAGTTCTTCAACAGCTTTGCGGTACGCACTGAGCGCCAAAGCGTGCTGCGAGTCGGACTCACCTCGAACCCGCAGCTCATTGCCGCCGGGGTCTTCGCCCTGGGTCTTATGGCGTCGATCAGCTACGTGCCGGCGTTGCAAGGGGTCTTCCATACCGCGGCGCTCAAAGTGTCCGATTGGCTCATGCTGGGCTGCTTCGGCCTGGTATTGCTCGTGGCTGAAGAGTCCCGCAAAGCGTGGAATCGGCATCGAAGTGGCCGGGCTCAGAAGGTGGCGTCGATGGAGGCCAAAGGAGGGCAGCGATAGTGTTCGTGGTAATCGTAGGTTGCGGACGATCGGGATCGGCACTTGCGCGCCGCCTCGACGGTGAGGGGGAAGGTGTTTGTCTTATCGATCTAGATGCTTCGTCAAATACCAGGCTCAGCCCGAGCTTCGGAGGAAGGTTCGTCATCGGAAATGCCCTGGATCGCTCCGTGCTTCAAAGTGCTGGGATCGAGCGAGCTGACGCCCTGGTCGCTTTGAGCGCGAGCGACAGCATAAATATCGTGACTACCCGAATTGCGCGGGACGTCTTTCACGTGCCGTATGCAATTGGTCGCCTTCACGACCAAGATAGAACGCCGATATGCGTCGATTTGGGACTGGCGATGGTTACTTCAGTGCGCATGACGGTGGATCGAATACATCGCATGTTGACCCATCGGACGTTGGAGCCCGAGCACACTTTTGGTAATGGCGAGTCGCTTTTGGTGCGGGCTCGGGTGCCTGACTATCTCGCAGGTCGAGCGGTAACGGAGTTCAATGTTGCTGGCGAGATTCAAGTCGTCGAGGTGACCCGCGGCGGCCACTCGATCATTCCAGGAAGTGCTACCACGCTGCGCGCCGAAGATGTGGTGAGTTTTGTTGTTGCTTCTGGGGCGCTCGGAAGGTTGCGTGACTTCTTTGGTGGAAGGCTGGAGTTGTGAAGATCATCGTAGCTGGTGGGGGTTCGGTTGGCGAGGGGGTAGCGCGCACTCTTGGTGCCTCGGGAAATGCCGTAGTGATCGTAGAGGTCGATCGCAAGCGAGCAAGCGAGTTGCAGGGGCGCGGATTTAGCGTGGTGAGCGGAAACGCTGCAGTGGTAGAGGTCCTCGAGCAAGCTGGCGCACTGAGTTGTGACGTCCTCGTGGCGTGTACTGGTCTTGACGAGGAGAACTTGGTGATTTCTCTTTTGGCGAGGCGCCATTTGGAGATTCCACGTGTTGTAGCACGGGTGAACGACGAGGCTAACCGCTGGCTCTTTAGCGATTTATGGGGTGTCGATGCTGCAATATCGGCGGAATTGGCCTTGGTGGGATTGATCGAGGAGGCGACTGGCTCTGCTAGAACAGTGCACCTTGCGGACATGGGCGCGGTAGGACTGATTCTTGTCGAGGCTAACGTCACTGCCGATTCCGAGGTTGTTGGCCGCGCCATTGGTGCCCTTGGCTTGAGTGAGCCGGACTTGGCGGCGGCGGTGATTCGCGGCGGGAGGGCGATAGCTTGTGACGTCTATCTCACGCTTGTTGTCGGAGACAGAGTGCTCGTGGTGACGAGTCCTGAGCGCGAGGAGTCGATACGTAGGATCTTCTATCCAGATGCAGAAGCGGCGCCACGATGAGATTTTCGGTGCCTAGATGGCTTCATCCTACAGCTGGGGCGGCTTCGAGCGCCAGAGACGATACGGCTTCGCGGGCGTCGCCTACCTCGGATCCCGAAACCAGTTGGAGCCAAACTTGGCGTAGTGCACTTTCTGCTTTCAAGATGCCGGCGTTCGCTTGGTATTGGAGCAGCCAATTCATCTCAGGCGTCGGTACCTGGTCGCAAGTTGTCGCTCAATCGTGGCTGGTGCTCGACCTCACCCACTCTGCAGTGGCACTTGGAACGATAACTATGTTGCAGTTTCTCCCGGTGTTGGCGTTTTCGCTTCTCGGAGGGGTGATTGCGGATCGCCTACCGAAGCGCCGACTGTTAGTGGTCACCCAAATCGCTCTCAGCGCGCAGGCGGTTATTTTGGCAGTACTGGTGGCTACGGGAGTGGTCACTTATTGGGAAGTCGCGCTGCTCGCCCTAGTCCTAGGTGCTACCAATGCCCTAAACAATCCCACACAGCAGGCCTTTGTTCCCGAGTTGGTTGGGCGCGAGCTAGTCGCCAATGCCGTCGCGCTAAATAGCATTCAATTCAATGGCGCTCGTATGATAGGTGGGGCCGTTGGCGGGTTGGCGATCGCGGCATGGGGAATCGCCGGAGCTTTGTTTTTGAATGCGGCCAGTTTTCTTCCTATCGTGGCAGTGCTCTGGGTAGTTCGGCCACGCTATTCCGCAGCGAAGTCCAAGCACGCGCCAAATTCCGCCTTCTTCGAGCTGCGCGAGGGACTCTCCTATGCGTGGTCTACGGTGTCGGTTCGACGAGTAGTGGTGCTTTTTACCGCGATCGGGCTGTTCGGCTTCAACTGGCAGCTGGTGGTTCCGCTTCTGGCACGCTTTACCCTGCATCGCCAAGCCACTGGCTTTGGAGACCTGATGGCTGCGCTTGGTGCTGGGTCCCTCGTTGGGGCCGTACTGCTGGCCTCGAACCGAAACGCCAGTGAGCGTCGCCTCACGCTCGGCGGCCTTGCTCTCGGAATCGTTTTGGTGCTCCTCGGCTTGGTGCACTCCTACGTGGCTGCTCTTTTGCTTCTTGCCGTGGGTGGATTCGCAGCGATCGTCGCCTCGGTTACCACCAATACTCGCCTCCAGCTTTTGACTCCCGACGCACTCAGAGGCAGGGTTATGGGGATATATGTTCTGCTCATGGGTGGAACCACCCCTATCGGTGCCTTTCTTTTGGGAGAGATCGCCGGGCACCTCGGCGTCGAAGCGGGCATCGTCGCCTTTGGCGCCGCGACGGCGATTGCCGTTGCGGTAATCGCCCGATGGCCCAGTCGTTCGAGCGAGGGAGAACTGGCAAAGTAGTGCCCTTCGTCGATTTCGAGAGCAATGCCCTTTAGTCGTGGATTCGAGCTGGGTACCATGGGCGGGTGCCTTTAGCGGGTTTCTTTGGTGCCCGAGACAACTTTGACACAAGCATGAACGTTTGCGAAGGGTTGGAACATGGATGAGATCCGCGTCCATGCCGGACTTGCTCTGGCCAGGCAATGATCTCGGCTGCTCCCCGGAGGAATGAGATCGGA
>JAKASN010000376.1 GCA_021819025.1 Actinomycetes bacterium
TTTCACCGAGCCATTTCGGCTCTGCTTGTCGCCCCATATGTATGCACCACAAACAAACCTGTCGCACCGGACCTCTATATATGCACCCTCCGTCCATCTCCTCAGATCGGGCTCGCCTCTCGCCACATCTGTGATCGCCCCGCATACATGTCAGCAAGAAAGAAGGTGTGTTGTGAATCATGTAATTCTGCTCAAGGCGCGAGATGGCGAAGTGGCGACCCTCTCGGAGTTCGCCGACGATGCAGTCCCAGCCCAAACCCTGCTGGCCGGAGAGCTGCTGCTGCATCTCGGCCCCTATGCGCCGCTCATCGGAAAAGGGAAGTGGGTCGGGTCACGCGTGATGGCCCTCCCGCTGAGGGGCGTAGCGATCCCGCCCGCTTGGAGAGAGGATGATCCCGTGGGCGTGACCCATGTTGTCACCCGAGAGACCGAGAACTACCTCGCCGAGAAATTCGAAGACTTCCACGCGGTCTGCAATTTCTCTCGTGGCCAGTACCTGCTCAGCCCCAAGCCCTATTCCGATTGGCTCGGTGACCCAGCTGGCCCGGGCCAACTGCTGCTGCGCCTTCTCATTACCAACACCATGTTGAACTGGTCGGGCTGCGAGATCGCCGTTACCCCTGTGGTGCTTCCCTGGATGCGAAACATCACCGCCACAGCCACTCGGCTCATGCGAGAAGAGCAGCAGCCCGCCCGACGGCCAGCTACGCCCCCACCCGTCATCAAGTCGATGCGCGAACAGCGCGCCGAACCCCCCACGCCAAAGCCGCGCCCATGACCCCCGAAGAGCAGCTCGCCTACTTCCTTACCGCGGCTGGTTTCCAGGGATTCGAGCGCGAGTACCGCTTCGCACCCCCGCGGCGCTGGCGCTTCGACTTCGCCTGGACAGAGATCCGCCTCGCCCTTGAGATCGAGGGCGGCACTTGGGTCACAGGTCGCCACAACAGGCCAGTCGGTTATGCCAAGGACCTTGAGAAATACAACACCGCAACCCTCATGGGATGGCGGGTACTGCGGGTCACACCCGCGCTGGTCACCGATGGCACCGCGCTGGCACTGGTGGAAAGGGCCACCAATACCGAGTGGGTCACTCTCTAAGGACCCGTGTCGCGCACCAGCGTGAGCGTGGGTGTGGAATCGCTGGCCTTGGAGGCTTCGAGCAGCCGCGCATTCGCCAGCCGCAGCTCGGCCCGATCCCGTTCTGATTCCAGGTCCCGGACCATCTGGCGAAATTGCGGTGCCGTTGGCGGCCAGTCAGATTGCTTGGTTCCCCACGCCATCGCAGCGGGGATGAAAAGAGTAGCGTCCAAATCCCTCATCAAGAACGCCCATGCCTTGAACTCGTCCGGGCGAAGCTTCAAATTCCGGTACCAACCCGACAGAAGCACCACGGCGCCCGAAAGTGCCCTGGCCGTCTCCTGTGGAACCTCGTCGAGGTCGCGCATCTGCGCCTCGATTGTCGCGCGGGTGTCCATCTAGTCCGTCCGATCTTCATCCGCCTTGGAGTCCGCGCACGAGGAGCACAGGCTGCCGAGCTCGAAGTCGCGCTCGACCCACCAGCACCCGTCCTCGCAGGCTTCGTCCGCCGTGCATCCGCAAATGCGGCAGAATTCAATGTCGAACATCAGACTTCTCCTTTGTGTCATGGCTCTTCACCTCGCGACGGATCTGGTGCGCACCTTCTATATATGCACCGAAAACAAACCTTTTCCGTGGCAACCAGAAGGGTGTACACCGGGGCGATATATGCATGGGTATCGCATAGCCATTGGCCCCGGAGCACACCCTCAATGTATGCACCCAAAACAAACCTTCTCCGCCCTCCAAAGGAACTCCTCAGCTCCTCTGTTGCCCGTGCATATATATCGGACATGGCAACCTTGACGCAACTGATTGAAATGGCGAAAGCTTCTAGTTCGCACATCGAAATGACCAATGAGAACCTGGTGGCAGAGATCCAGCGCCTCGACAACTCCGCTATTCCTGCCGACCGAAACCGCCTCACCGAACTCCAGGCCAAGCTCCTCGCCCAGAATGCCGGGCTGATCATCAAAGTGGCGCACCGCTACAACCGCGCCAAGGCATTCACTCCCGATGAAGCAGCGGAGATCGCAATAGCCCCGCTCATCGCAGCGCGCAAGTTCGACCCCGATCGCGGCGCGAAGTTCTGCGCCTGCCTGCCCTGGTACGTCCGCTCGGCACTCCAGGCCGAGCACGCCTTCGGCTCGGGCCAGTCCCAGTCGGTCTATGCCCGAGCCAAGGCGAGACTCAACAACATCGACAGATTTACCGCCGAACAGGTTGCCCGTGCCGAAGAGACGCTGCGGTCCAAGGCGGTGCTCGACACCCCGGCCATCGCGGCACAAATGACTGACAACATCTCCGCAGAAGAGCTCTTTCTGGAGACGACCGACAAAAGCGCCGCCGAGACGAGAAAAGAGCGCATGCTCACCCTCGCCACCGAAGCGCTAACATTGCTCACCCGAGAACAGAAAGAAGTCCTTGCCTCCCTTCTCGCTCCCGCCCCGCGCGGCGGCGACGCCGATGGCTTGCGCACATCCCCGGCGATCGCCCGCCAGCTCCACGTGAAAGTAGAATACGCCGAGACCCAAAAGCGCCAAGTGTTCGACACGATTCAGGACTACATCTTGGAAAACGACCCCAGCTTGCGGCCCCCCAACTGGCAGCCCCGCCAACAAGGGGTATGGCTGCCAGAGATGCAGGGATTCCTCATGGGGCTCTTCGGCACCCCCACGGCCGACGAGATCGCCAATTACAGAAAAGTGTCCAAGAGAAGGATGCGGCTTCGATAATGGGGCGCTCCCGGTTCAAGAAGGCCGGTCTCTAAAGAAAACCCTTGACAATGTCGAAATGATTACAAGGGTGCGATTTCGGCTGTCCGCCTCAGGCGGCCGTCTCGTTCCCCGGGCGCCTCCAAGCTGACCCTATGGTGCGAAGGGCGAGCGCGTTGGAGGTTTTTGTGTGGTTGCGCCCGATATGGCTCTGACTGGAGAGATACACGTGATCGAGGATAAAGCCGCCCGCCGAACCGTGCGCCTTTCCGCCAACAACCTCGCCGCCAATCTTGCGCACCCTCCCTTCTCGGACCGCCGCTTCTGGTGGGCCCAGGCCATGGTGGCGGTGGTCTTGCTCGTCCACCTTGGCGCCGACTTCGCCTTTTACCGCGCCATGAGTCCCATTCCGGGCTTTGTCTGGGAGCTGCTGCTCTTTGTCCCCGTCGTATATGCCAGCTTGGCCTTCGGCCTGGTGGGCTCGCTGGGCGTCGCGCTCGCTGGAATCGCCGTGATGGTGCCGTCCGACCTGCTCCTGTCGG
>JAKASN010000377.1 GCA_021819025.1 Actinomycetes bacterium
TCCACCCTTCCTTGTACTTGGCCCAAAAGGTGTAGAGTTTCGCTGCCATTTAGTGCTGGCCAGAGGTTCGCTTCGCCCGAGACAAATGCCAGGCGGCGATGAATCTCCACAGCGTCGTGCCAGCTGTCGAGGCCAAATACCTTGCTCTGGCCGCTACTTGGATGGATGAGTCCGAGCAGAAGGCGTATCGTGGTCGTTTTTCCAGAGCCATTAGGACCCAAGTAGCCGAAAACTTCACCTTGGGCGATTTCAAGGTCGAGGCGATCCAAGGCGGTGAGCTTGGGGTATCGCTTGGTCAGTCCCACCGTGCTTATCGCCGCATTTGCCACAGCCGACTTCCTCCCGGTAGGGGACCATATATGAGGTGAAGCTACTATAGATTGCCGGCCACGGCAATTTTGCCCACCATCCAAGCCCAATGCGCGCGCACTGTGGGCAACACCGGCGAGAGTTAGGGTGCCTCCCTTGGGGAGCTGCACAATCTTGCCGAGATTTCCACAGTCCTCCTTGGCGCTCAATTGCGATGTGAGGATTCGCCCCGCCCTAAGCGATGCCAAAGCAGGCCCACGAGACTCGCCAAGGAGACTCGTGGGGAAGTGCCGTGGTCAATGAGGCGGCTCTTTTCTCAGCGCCTCAGTGCCCCAAGAGTCCCTCATGAGCTCCTGGCTTGGATCTCTTAGGCATGGTCAAGCAGGTGCCCTGCATGCGGAGCGCACCCTCGGCGAGTGGCCCGTGCGGCTCTATTGTGCGGTGTTTTTTGGGGAGTTGGCGATCAAGGCGATGACGCTGCTACCCGTCGATGCGCCCTTGGCGAAATTTCGCGCTCCGCGGCGCCGGGCGTGGGCGAGTTCCGCCGTGTGGTCCTTTGCGCAGCTGTGTGAGAAATATTAAACCGACTTCATCAATAAGCGTTCAGCGAACCATTACCAGCGTGGCGGTTCGCGCGGATGCGGGGGAATCCATCGGAAAGTATCCGACCGCCAATATTGCCTGCGGCGCGCCGAGTTCGGTGATGGGGGGTTCCTGCCATGTGCTAGATGGCACAAAGATTGCCGAGCCCGATCTCGCCAACTTCAAGTCCCGCCCTTTTCCCAATGGGTGGATAACCATCGGGGTATGCCGCGAGCCCTCCCGCTTGCTCCTTGGCGCTTTGCGACCAGCCTGGCCCATCGATTACCGATGCGGAGATACGCCTTTTGGCGAATTCAAGCCAGTACGCAACGGCGCTCGCTCTTTGGCTGAGATTGAAGGTAACGTCAATGCATGGGTTATTACAATTCGGCATTGCTTCCACGCGCCATCGCACTTGCTTGTGGATCTCGGCACTTCTCAAGCTGGAGAACCGAAGCAACGCAAGGCTTGGCGGGCCGCGTTATCGAGGTCGGATTTGGCTCTGGCGCGAACGTCGCGTATTACCCGGATGCGGTTGACAGTCTCGTCGCCTTGGAACCCTCAGACCTGGCTCGCAGGCTCGCAGGTCGAGCACTCAAGCGGACCTCAGTCAAGGTGGCACTTTCAGCGGCGGTGGGTGAGAAGATCCCCTTTGATTCGGCGAGTTTTGATGCCGCTTTGGCTACCTTTGTGCTCTGCACTGTGGCGGATCCCCAAGCGGTTTTGTCCGAGTTGCGTCGGGTTCTCGTGCCGGGAGGTACCCTCCACTTCCTTGAACATGGAATCTCTGGCGATCCAAAAGTGTCGAAGTGGCAAAACCGTCTCGATCCTCTCGAAACCCGCCTCGCGGGGGGATGCCACCTTACCAGAGACGCGGCTTCACTGATCAGCGACGCTGGTTTTCAAGTGACATCACTTCGCAAGGGCTACGGTCCTGGTCCACGCCCATGGAGTTACTTCAGTGTCGGTACCGCGCTCAATCCTCGCCCCGCTCCATGAGTTGGCGAGCGACGCTTTACGGCGCGCTTTTGAGCTTGGTGCGAAAATCCCTTACCTACATGGAGCCCAAGAGCGCCAAGTTGCTTTGGCCCTCTTGGGCAGAGCCCAGCCCGATCTGACGCTTCTGAAACCGAGGGGCCCCGAAGGGCTCTTTAGGCCGCAGGAGCCTTGAGTCCGGGGTGATCGGCAAGGCGATCAAGAGCTGCCGCTTCAAGACGGCGCGCCCGTCGCGGTCCTATCCCCAGGTGCTTTGCGGTGGCCTCGAGTGAAGCGGGACGATTTCCGTCGAGCCCAAAGCGCAGGATCACCACCGCACGCTCCAGCGGATCGAGCTCCTCAAGAGCTTTGCGAAGCTGGTCTCGCGTAAGAGCTTCGTCGACCTCATCCTCAAAAGTATTCTCGCTCCCAATTACCAAGTCACCTAAGCTGGTCTCGCCCTCTGGACCCACCGCTTGATCGAGACTCGCCACGACACGCGCTGCGTGTCGCACGTCAGCGAGCTGAGCGGGGGAGAGGTTGGCGCTGCGCGCGATCTCGGCCTCGGTTGGGTTGCGCTGATTCTCATTCTGCAGTTCCCGCGTGACGTTGTCGACGCGCCGGGATCGCTCCGCGGCTTCCATGGGAAGGCGAATTGCTTGGCCGTGGTTATGCACCGCGCGCTGTAGGGATTGACGCACCCACCAGGTTGCGTAAGTAGAGAACTTGAAACCACGCCGCCAGTCGAACTTCTCGACGGCGCGAATGAGGCCGAAAGTACCCTCTTGGATGAGATCGGAAAGCTCCACGCCGCGATCTTGATAGCGCCGCGCCCAGTGCACCACAAGGCGCAGATTGGCGGCTACCATTTCGGATTTTGCCGTCTCGTCGCCAGCGCGAACGCGCTTGGCCAGCTCGACTTGCTCAGCCGGAGAGGGAAGGGGATGCCGAGCAAGGTCATCGAGAAACAGCCTTACCGCATCCGCGCCAAGGCCAGAAATATTCAAAGCGGCTTCGACCGTGGTGAGGTCGCTTTTGGATCTACGCTTGCGCGGAACCTTTACCGCTGGGTCAACCGCAGCGGTTTCGACCTTCTTCCGAGTGGTTACTGTTGTCTTTGTCATAATACTCAATGCCTTGTTAACTTTTGGAACGCAACATTATAACACGGAAACACCCGAGCATTGTTTCCATGGCGCGCTCACACTTTTATATCGCGGTCCTTCTGGCTCGATAACCAGCCCTTTCGCAAATGTGAAATCTGTCATGGGGACACCTTGTCGCGCAGCGCGATTCATAATTGTGCTCCAGTTTCGGCACTTGCCCCGCCTGGCACAACCAAGAATCTCAGCTTCGTCGGACGCGGAGTCTTTCCCCGATCCGGATTCATCCGGAAGATCGATAATGCCACAATCTTTGCCGATTTGCAAGATAAATATGTAATTTCGCCGATTGCAGCCTTAGAGAG
>JAKASN010000378.1 GCA_021819025.1 Actinomycetes bacterium
GATCCCCTAAAGCCCGCTGCGGCGACGCGGCGAGCTACCCCAGGAAGTGGCGAGGCGCCACCAATTCGAACTTCGTCGGCTTCAACCGATTCAAAGGCCAGTGACGATCCCAACTGCACCGCGACACCACGATAACCGTGGTCGGAAACCAAAAGATTGGAGCCATTGCCCAGGATCATCAGCTCGCCCATATCGCTTGAGGGCCACGCTTGGCTGACTACCTCAAGATCGTCGAGGGATTCCACGGTCACCAATGCATCGGCGTTGCCTCCCACGCGATAGGTAGTACGCACCCCCAGAGGTGCATTGGGCGCGGCTTTGACTCCCGCACTAGTAAGTCGATTACAAAATTCCGCCACCATCTCAGGGCTATGCTCGCTCAAAGAGCCTCCTCGCCAAACTTCAGGCGAGATAGTTCGATCATTTCACTCGCCAAGGCGGTAATATCTCCGGCACCCATCGATATCACCACATCCCCCCGTGCGGAGATCGCAAGACAAAATTCTGCCAAGTCGCTCCGTCCGGGATGATAGAGGGACTCCACGTCGGGGTATCGCGAACTCAATGCCGCGGCGATAAGCTCCCCTGAGACGCCGGGCATCTCGTCCTCGCCGGCAGGATAGACATCGCTTACTACCACCAAGTCCGCCTTGGCCAACTCGTCGGCGAATTCATTGAAAAGAGCCTTGGTCCTTGAATAGCGATGCGGCTGAAATACCACCATAATTCTGCGCGAAGGCCATTGTGCTCGCGCAGTTGCGATCACCGCGCGCAACTCCGAAGGAAGGTGCCCATAATCATCGATGTAAGTGATCCCATCGCGCTCCCCGCGGCGTTGGAAACGACGCGTCACCCCGGCAAATTTCGCTACAGCGCGTGCCGAGACCTCAATGGGGACTCCGAGTTGATTGGCCATCGCGATCGCCCCGGTAGCGTTCAAGCAGTTGTGCAGACCGGGAATCGCCAAGGAGACCGGGGTCACGCTGCCATCTGGGGCATGAAGGTTGAACGTGGTGGACGCTGGCAGATCAAGAACGTCAGAGATCCAGTAGTCACTCCCAGTGCCCTCACCAAAGGTCACTACGCCTTGCACTTCGAGCAGTTCGCGGTAGTCGCCGAGGTAAGTGCCCACCACCTTGGGACCTTTCGCGGCTTGGAGGAACTCTACGAACGCGCTTATTAGGGAACGGTAGCTCCCATAACTCTCCAGGTGATCGGGTTCGAGGTTGTTGACCAAGGCTGCGAAAACGCCCAGGGACAAAAAGCTCTTGTCGCTCTCGTCGGCCTCAATGACAAAAATGCGCCCGCGACCGTATGCTGCCGAGGTCCCCGCCTCATTGAGTTCACCCCCGATGATATAGGAGGGGCCAAGCCCATTGGCGAGAAGAGCCAAGGTGAGCATGGAGGTAGTGGTGGTCTTGCCGTGCGTCCCTGCCACCCCAACCACCTCAAGACCTTCGAGAAGTATCGGAAAGAAGGCGCGGCGATCGAGGACCGGGATTCCCACTTGAAGCGCTTTTACCACCTCAGGATTGTTGTCTCGTATCGCCGAGGAGATCACCACCATGTCGCAATCTCCGACGTTGTCAGGGTCGTGGCCGAGGTGGAGTTCCACCCCATATCCCGCGAGGCGCTCAAAGGCCGCAGAAGCTTTGAGATCTGATCCACTTACCGCCACCCCACGCTGGGCAAGCACCATCGCGATGGCGCTCATCCCTGCGCCACCAATCCCTACGATATGAACACGGCGGATCGGTAATGCCAACTCAGTCAAGACTTCCCCATTTTCGATTTTGACGTTTCCCAAATTGCCTCTCAAATAGCCCCGGCAGGGTGGAAATCCCTCCATCTCTAGCCAAGATAGTTCTCCTTGATGCGCCGAGCCAGGACAACAGCGACATCCTCTTTGGCGTCGCTACCGCTTGGCGCGCGAAGCCGCTCCGCGAAAGACGGCGCCGCATCGACAAGAGCATCGAGAGCCTTGGAGAGAGAAGCCGCGTCACACTTCTCATCGGGGATCACTGCTGCCTGACCCCTTGCGGCGAGCCAGGCAGCGTTTCTGCCTTGATGGTCGCCAGGAGAATTCGGAAGTGGCACCAGGATCGCCGGGGTGTGAAAATAGTCGATCTCAGCAACGGTGTTCGATCCGGATCGACATACCACCGCGTCAGAGACCCCAATGTAGGCAAAGAGGTGCGCGTCGTATCCACGGTAGGCAACCCGCACCCCCTTATTTGCAGAAAGCTTCGCCAGGCGCGGCAAAAAGAGCTCCTCGTCCCGACGCCCGAGCACAAGATAGTAAAGTCGGTCCCCGCCGACTTCGCGCGCGGCCTCGTCTTCAAGCATGCCGACAAATGCCTCGTTAATGCGACGCGAGCCGAGCGACCCTCCAAAAACGGTCACCAGGGTAGCTACGGAGTTCGCATCATATCCCAACGCTCGAATCAAGTCGGAGCGGTCATCCAAACTAGCAGCGAAGGAGGTCACCGAATTGCGAAGCGGGACCCCCGATCCAGCCTGATTGACCACATCGTCACCAGCGCCAAATGCCCGTATCACCGTATCGGCGAAGCGAGAGGCCAAGCGATTCGCCCGGCCCATCACCGAATTGGTCTCAACTACTATCACGGGAATCCAACAAGAACGCGCCGCGAGCGCTGCAACGATGGAGATATAGCCTCCGAAGACGAGCAGTGCTCCGGGTCGTATTTCCAAAAGACGCCTTCGAAGAGTAAACGCAGCGCCAACGAGGCGCAGGAATCCCCCGGCAAAAGCAATTGGATTCTTACCAGAGAGATTCCCTACCGGGAGTTGCACCCTCAAGTAGGGCAATTGTGAGAAGATCTCATCCTCCACGGCCCGCCGCGAGGTAACAAAAGTCACCTCGTCTCGCGAAAGGCCTTGTTGCACCAGGGCATCGGCTATCGCCACCGCCGGGTAGATGTGGCCCGCGGTGCCGGCGGCAGCGAGTACTACGCCTCTTGACAATGCGTCTCCCAGCTTCACAGGCTTTTAGTTCCGAGGATCAAGCGACCCAAGACCAGCCTAAAGCCGGCTCAGCGAATCGAGGTCGCCCCTATCTCGATTCAAACACAAGTGGGAACTTCGCCTCAGCGACTCCTCGCCGAGAGCTCTCGATCCTTGGCGTTGCTCTAGGTCCCGGCACGCATCGCTTCCTGGGACACACGGCGCGATAGCCTGGAGTACCCCCGCCGCCGTTATCGCAGCCAAAAGCGATCGGCATCGGCGAACGCCTTGGGACAAAGCCGTGACATCACCCCCGAAGAAACCCAGGGTGGGCTGCTTGGTCTTG
>JAKASN010000379.1 GCA_021819025.1 Actinomycetes bacterium
GCGCTTATATCGATAACAAGTCCTGCAAGATCCGCGAGGTGGCCGAACAAGCGGTGATTCCGGTGAGCTTTGCACCTCAGGTGATGTCGGATTTGGTGAGAGCGGGCCTCGCCACCTCACGTGCGGGGCGTAACGGCGGCTACTGGTTGGCAAGGGATCCCGCGAGCATTTCGGTGCTCGAAGTCATCGAAGCGGGCGAGGGCGAGATCCACTCCGACCGCTGCGCCATGGGCGATGGGCCGTGTTATTGGGAGAATGTCTGCCCGCTGCACGAATCTTGGAGAGTCGCGCTGGGCTCCTTTAGGAAGGGCTTGGCTGGTTCCAACCTTGAACAGTTGGCCAAGCGAGACAGAGACCTCGAAGCAGGACTGCTTGAGGCGCCGCTCGACAGTCATCGCAAGAGGGCCACTGCACCCCAAGGTGCGAGTTTGCCCACCTGAGAGATCCCGGCGCGATACTTGGCAATTTAACTTGCGGCGACACGGCCCATGCCCAGTAGCTGGAGCGATCTCTCCCAAGTATCTGGTAACTAGCTGCTTTTGAGTTCTCCCTATTACTTGGAACTATTCAGCGAGGCACCAGTGCCGCCACGCTCAAAGCTGCTGCTAGGGACCCAACTGAGGTCTCAAAGCGTTGTCGAGGCACCAAAGAGCACCGTCGGAAGGACTCGCCTCTGACCGAGGTTAAAAAACCAAGCGCTGCGCTGCATGGGCTATCCTCGCCACAGCGATCGGCCTTTGGTGGCAGGTGTCCACCAAGTCGACCCGTCATAGCCATGGCAGCGGTTTTTTAGCTCGTCGCCTGCTTTAAAAGGGCGGCGATGGTTGCCTCCTCTGCAGCGGTAAGCTCCTTGAGCGCGTAGCTAGTTGGCCACATAGCACCGTCGTCGAGGTTGGCCTTGTCGCTGAATCCAAGTGTCGCGTACCTGGCCTTGAATTTGTAGGCACCCTGGAAGAAGCAGACGACGCTTTCGCCCTTGGAATACGCTGGCATCCCGTACCAGGTTCTCGGGGTGAGATCCGGCGCGTAGGCTTTGACAAGGGAGTGTAGTTTCTCGGCCAAGGCACGATCCGAATCCGGCATTGCAGCGATCTTGGCGAGCACGTCGCTTTCCCCATCGGCTTTGCTCGCGCTCGTTCCCCGGCGCGCCGCGGCCTTGATTTCCTGGGCGCGCTCGGCCATCGCGGCTCGCTCGTCATCTGTAAAGCCGTGCGATTGCTTATCGCCTGGCTTGGGCTTGGTAAGGGGATCTCCGCCCTTTGCCGCACTTGGTCGCTCAGCCATGTCCAAGAGCCTCCTCTGGCCTTCAATTGGGGGTACCGCTAGTTGCCGCTAATGTGCAACGTCGCCGCCCTGACGCGCTGGGTGGAACAAAAACGCGCTTTTGCGGGATCTGACCACATTTTGCGAGCCCACCCAATGTATCACAGCCAGCCGTCACGTCGAATCTGATGCCATAACCGCGTGGAAGTAGGCCGCCGGGTTCGCATTGCCCCTAGAGATCGCCGCCAACACACCTGAGATGACTTTTCTGTACTGGCCGAACCCGATATCGGGGCTTGGCTCTGTCAAGGTGGCGGCTGCGCCAAGTGCTATGGAGCAATCGCGAAAAGTCGGCAAGAGATCGTCCCGGTAGTGAACAGCGGAACCTCAGCGATGTAAAAATAAGAAGGAGGTGCGATCTCGATGCAACCGAGGCGTGTCACATGCCTGGCGCATGGAGAAATTGCCCATAGCGAGCAAATCCCGAGAAGGCACAAACATGGGCGGATCGGCAAAGGTGCGTGCTTGGCTGGGGTATCAGCGTATTCTGTTGGTGTCGATATTGTAGCCGGAACACCGTAGCACTCCAAGGAGAGCAAGAGATGGGTTTTGAAGTAGTCGTCGAGGTGCCCAAAGGCTCGCGCAACAAGTACGAAATCGATCATGAGACCAATGCTGTCTGGCTCGATCGTGTGCTCTTCACTCCGATGGCCTATCCGCTCAACTACGGATACATCGAGGGCACGCTAGGCGAGGACGGCGATCCTCTCGATGCCCTGGTGGTACTGGAGTCCGAACTCATCCCGGGATGTCACCTCAAGGCGAGGGCGGTAGGAAGTTTTGTCATGTCCGACGAAAAGGGTCGCGACGTCAAGTTGCTATGCGTCATCGACGGCGACCCCCGTTTTGCCGATATCCAAGACATCGCTGACGTCGACTCCTATCTCAAAGACGAGATCACCCACTTTTTCACCCATTACAAGGACCTGGAGCCCAACAAGTTTTCCACCATAGAGGGGTTCTCGGATCGCGCCTCGGCTCAAGGCGAGCTCGACGCTGCTAAGGCGCGCCTGGCTTCTCACTAAGAGAAGGTACTTTGCGACCCAATTGATTGTTCCTACCGATATAGGAGAAATAGCGCCGAGGCGCTAGAGTTGGAGTTGTGAGTACAACGATAGATAGCGTTTTGGAGTCGGAGCGGTTCAGCGCCGTTGCGGAACTCGTTGAAATGATTCGGCCGGCGGTGCAAGCTGATGGTGGCGATCTCTCTCTGGTATCGGTAGATGCCGCTGAAGGTATCGTCGAAGTTCAACTCCAGGGGAGTTGCTCGTCGTGTGCGATCTCTTCAGTCACACTTCAAGCGGGCATCGAGAGAATCATCAGGGGCCGTCTTGAATGGGTAACTGAAGTTCGTGGCGGGGTGGACGAGAGCGTCGACTTTGCAGAGTCGGTGTCTTTGGGGCGCGGTGGCTATATCCCGCGTGGCTCCTACTGATTCAACTCGGCGAGACCTTGCCTTCAAACGGCTCTCGCCTAGGGGAAATTTACCTTCCCTCGAGCGTTGCCGAGTAGCTGCTCATGTGGCAAATAACCTCTCATGGCACCTTTATTGGCTCTTAGGTCTTGTAACCTCGTAGCGGCACTGCTGTTTGGAAAAAGGTTGATTTGAACGCATGCGTTTTAGTTCTCTAAGGAATGCCATCGCGCTCTTGGTGGGTACGGGACTATTGGGGCTCTCGGCGTTCTTTGTTCCGCCCACTCTGCAGAGCTTCTCGGTCTTCAAAGAGCCCGGAACCCTATCGTCGCCGCTCACCCTGCGTCCGCTGGCGGTTCCTTCCCAGATCCTTGATTCGCAAGGGAACCTCCTCTATCTGGTTCAAAACGGCCAATATCGTACCCCTATCAAGCTCTCCCAGGTGCCACCCATGGTGCGCTCTGCGGTGCTCGATGTCGAAGATCACACCTTCTATGAGCACGGCCCGATAGATCTTCGTTCCATTGTGCGCGCGCTAGCCAACGACTTTCGTGGGGGTGGGCTCCA